>JAJYKO010000670.1 GCA_021788565.1 Chloroflexota bacterium | reverse complement strand
ATCTAGTACGCCGATGCGCTGAAGGAGGCGCTGCGGTCCGAGGTCCTCACCATCATCGAGGCTCGGGTGGACCCGAGCGAGTACCCTAAACAGTTCGATGCGATTCGGGAGCTGTAGCACTGCAGCAGGGGAGGAAACATGGATACTTGAATCGAGCATGTCGTCGTAGTATCACCTCTCGATGCTCCCCCATGTCGGTTTAGGTCGCAGTGCAGCGCGGTGTTTGGGAGTGTTCCCAGGACCAGTTGGCCAGGCGGTGATCGGCGACGCAGCCGATTTCACCCTTCGTCTGAACGCAAACCTGATGAACAACATGCTTTCTTGAGAGGAGAAGACAGCACCATGAATCGTACTGTTGTTCCCATGGTGGTTGCGATCGCCGCTGCAACCCTGATGATCGGCGGGTGCTCTCCAGCCGCGGCACCTGCACCTACATCAGCCCCCGCCGCGCCTGCCGCGACCTCTTCGGCGGCGGCCGCACCGGCGGCTGCCGCTGCCCAGTCCACCGCCGCGCCGGCTCCGGCAGCCGCCTGGCCCCAGAAGGGCAGGCCCATTACCGCCGTCGTCCCCTTCGCAGCAGGCGGCGCCACCGACGTCAGCGCCCGAATCGTGCTCCCCGCAGTCTCAAAGGAATTGGGAACACCAATAGAGGTAGTGGACAAGCCGGGCGGCGGGACTCAGGTGGGTAATACGTCTGTCGCCCTGGCGAAGCCGGACGGTTACACCATCGCCTACTCGGCGATGCCGACCCTCGTCACCTCCTATCTGGATCCTGCGCTCAAGGCGCCCTACACCCGTGCGAGCTTCGTGGCGATCGCACGGCCCATCTCTGTTGCCGAGGTCCTCGCCGTCAAGGCCGATAGCCCCTATAAGAACCTGAAGGACCTGGTCGACGCGGCGAAGGCCAATCCGGAGAAGGTGAAGATCGCCGTATCAGGCCCCTTGAGCGTCTCCGACCTGCCGATCCTGGAGCTCGAGAAGTTGGCGGGCGTCAAGTTCGCCCACGTGAACTTCGACGGCGATGCCCCCGGGCTGACCGCCATGCTGGGCGGTCACGTCGATGCTGCCGGCGCCAACGACCAGGAAGTGCAGGGGCAGGTGAAATCGGGAGCGATGCGGGTCCTGGCAGTCCTCGACACTCAGGAGAGTTCCTTTCTGCCGGGAGTTCCCACCGCAGAGTCGCAGGGTTATAAGATCTACATGGCCTCTTCACATGTCGTGTTGGCCCCAGCCGGCACACCCAAGGAGGTGGTAGGGACGCTGAGCCAGGCAATCAAGACGGCACTGGACAACGATCAGGTGAAGAGCCAACTGAAGGCGGCGGGTATGGTACCGCACTACCTGGACCCGGCCCAGACCGCCGCCTTCTGGGAGCAGATGGAGAACGACATCCGGCCGATGATGGAGTTGGGCACGAAGAAGTAACCCGGGTTGACAAGTAGGCCTGGTGGTTCTGCGATCGCAGAACCACCAGGCCTACCGTTTGGCTCGGTGGAGCTCCGGAAACAGAGGGATCACGCGACATGGAGCTGAGATGGGGATTAGTGGGGCTCGGGAGTCTGGGCAGGCTGCTGGCACCTGTCTTCGCGGCCGCTCGTAACGGACAGTTGGTGGCCTGCGCCAGCCGCACCTATGGGCAGGCAGAGGAGTTTGCTCGGGAGCATGGTGTCGATCGAGCTTACTCATCCTATCATGAACTGGTACGGGACCCCGAGGTGGAGGCGGTGTACGTTGCTACCCCCAACTACCTGCACCATCCGGTGGTACTGGCGGCGGCCGCCGCGGGAAAACACATATTGTGCGAGAAGCCAATGGCCCCGACCACGACCGAGGCACAGGGAATGGTCGATGCGTGTTCGTCAGCAGGGGTGATGCTGCGAGTCGGCTTTTACCTCCGCTTCCTCCCGGTGGTCCAGGCCGCGGCAGTCGCGGTGCGGGAGGACCGCCTCGGTGCCGTGCGGGAGATGACCATCCAGCGTGCTTCTGGCCAAGGTTTATTGGCAGCTTGGCGCCAGGACCTAGCCACGGCCGGGGCAGGCGTCCTGGCCGACGTCGGCGTCCACCTCGTAGACATGGCTCAAGTGATCGTCGGGGAGCCGGTGTCGAGGGTCTTCGCCCTGGCCCGGCCACCTCGTTCCAGTGGACTGCCGGATGAAACCGTGACCGTGCTGCTGGAATTCCCCGGCGGCTGCCAGGCGACGGTGCGCTGCAGCCGCAACCTGGCCTCTGGGGAGAACGACCTGCAGGTTTTCGGAACACGCGGCACGCTCGTCAGCGGTCCACTCCGCTGGGTCGATGATTACCGGCTAACCTACCGCTCCCGCGAAGGGAGCGAGGAGCTGCGCTTCCCCGCGGAAGACCTCTATCGTCTGGAGATTGAGAGCTTTGCGGAGGAGCTTTCCGGCGGTCGCACAGTGGCAGCCACGGGGGAGGAGGGGCTGCGGATAGTCAGAGTGACCGAGGCGGTGATTCGGTCGCTGGAGACGGGTGCCTCGGTGGTGGTCGAGTCACCGGGGTTGTAAGAACTCAGCTCGTCACTCGGAACGAGAGTCGATCGGTACGTTCTGGTAAATCCAGATGCAAATCGAAAGGGCTATTTCATGAGACCGAACAAGGTCAAGAGAGCTCTCGAGAACGGTGAGGTGCAGATAGGGACGTGGGTCAACGTCCTTCGCACCCCACAGATCGCCCAGATGCTGGCCACCTCGGGCTTCGACTTCATGTACATCGACATGGAGCACTCCTCTCTCTCCATCGAGACGGTGGGGGACCTCTGCTTCGCGGCCCTGGGGGTCGGGCTGGTTCCCATAGTACGTCCCTCGGCCAAGGAGCCCCATCTCCTCACCAGGCCGCTGGACAACGGCGCGATGGGATTGCTGATCCCCCACGTAGACACGCGGGAAGAGGCTGAGGCTGTGCTCAGGGCGATCCGTTTCCCGCCCCTGGGGGAGCGAGGGATGAATCTGCAGGGGGTTCATACCGGCTACGGCAGGGCAAACGGTGAGGAGTACATCAGGTCGACCCATGAGGAGACCCTGCTGCTGGTCCAGATCGAGAGCGACAGGGGGATATCCAACCTGGACGGGATCCTCTCGGTCGACGGGGTTGACGGCGCGGTCATCGGCCGCGGCGATATGTCCACCGACCTGGGACTGCCAGGTCAAACGAACCATCCCGAGGTGGCAAAGCGGGTGGAGATGATGATAGCGGCTTGCCAGCACCACGGGAAGATCCCCGGCCTTCTCGTCCAGGACGTGGCCTCGGCCAAGGAGTGGATCGCCAAGGGGATCAGGTTGGTTCCCTACTCCAACGAAGTCAACATGCTGGTCAATGCCGGCTCGAAGGCGGTGGGAGAGATCCGCGGCTTCGCGAGAGAGATCCGGTAGAGAGACGCGATCTGGCGAAGCCTCTCGCCAGGGAATCGAGACAAGTGTGAAGGAGGAGAGTGTGACTGACAAGCCGGTAGTCTTTTGCATCGATGCCTTGCCGGCGGCTATGAGGGAGTTGATCGCCGCCGAGGTGCCCGAGGGCTTTGATTTGATCTTCGCCGAAACCCAGGACGAGGAGGAGAAGCTTGCCAAGGCCCGAGAGGCCGACTACATCCTCTGCTCCTGGACGCCGCTGTCCGGGCAGGTGATTGAAGCGGGTCCCCGAATCAAGCTGATCCAGAAGTACGGTATTGGCGTCGACAAGATAGACCTGGAGACCGCCAAACGGCGAGGGATACCTGTGGGTATCTCGGCCGGAGTGAACTCGATAGCGGTGGCTGAGACGGCGATTACCCTGATGCTCGCCTTGTACAAGAGACTATGTGTGGCCGATCAGTCCCTCCGGCAGGGGAAGTGGCTCAAGTGGGAGCTTCGAACAGGCTGCTACGAACTGGCTGGCAAGACGGTAGGGATCATTGGCGGCGGCGCCATTGGGCGGGCCGTCGCCAAACGTCTGTCCGGCTTCGAGTGCCGGGTGCTCTATTACGACCTGTTCCGGCTGCCGGAGGAAACGGAGAAGGCCCTCGGCATGACTTACACCGCCATGGACAAGTTGCTGATGCAGTCCGATATCGTGTCGCTCCACCTGCCTCTCACGCAAGAGACGAGAGGGTTGATAGGGCCGCGAGAACTCGCCCTGATGAAGCCGTCGGCCGTGCTCATCAACACCGC
>JAJYKO010000669.1 GCA_021788565.1 Chloroflexota bacterium | reverse complement strand
GTAGACGTCCTCAGTGCCATCCACGTCGGCAACCGTCACGTGGGATCCTAGCCGAACGTAGCCAGAGGGGGCGGCATGGTCATCGATAACCACCGCGTTCGCCAGCAGCCGCTCCAGAGACTGAATCCTGCCCTCGACGAAGGCTTGCTCGTTCTTGGCATCGTCGTACTCGGCGTTGTCTACCGTATTGGTGAACTCCTTGGCGCGACGGATCCGCTCTGCAACCTCGTGTCGCCGCTCAGTTCGGAGATGGTGCAGTTCCTCCTCGAGCTTCGCCAAGCCCTCACGCGTCAGGTAAACACTCTTCTCCACAGTAGTCTCCTGTTTGCGACCGCCAATTTCTTCCGCAGTCGATATGCGGCGCGTTTGCCCGGGAAATTAGCAAAGACTGAGGGACAGTGCTGCGTCCCTCAGTCTGATTCAGTAACCAAATTATACGCCAAGATCGCTTCTATGTAAAGTAAAAAGCGTTAGCTCGACGACCTCGAAATCTCGCAAAGGTTCTTTATTCATCGGGAAGATAGAGACGGAAACCCGTGAAGCCACTACTTACTCAGGCTGCAAACGCCGGCCCTGAGTGCGAAGGCAGTGGCGTCGACGCGAGAGTGGGCGCCAATCTTCGAGTAGATGTTCGCGACGTGCCGTTCGACCGTGCGAACGCTCAAGACGAGTTCCTCCGCGATTTCATTGTTGGTTCTGCCGGTGGCCAACAACCGCAGCAACTCCACCTCCCGGGTGGTTAGCCCTTCGCGGTGATCTCGCTCCGGGCCTTTCGGGGCCGAAGGGGGATCGGCAAGCTTCTCCTTAAGGCCAACCGCCCGTACGACCCAGCTGCCCATCCCGAGCGACTGGAATGCCACCAACGCTGCGTCGAGCAACGCCAGGATTCGAGCGCGATCGGTCGATTCGGAGCGCACGAGGGCTACTGCCTCCTCGTAGTCGGCGATGGCGCGAGATGGGCGAAAACCACCCGCGTCGAGCATGGCCCGTGCCCGACTGAAATAGTGCTGGGCTTCAGCCATGTCGCCCAACAGCGCAGCCATGCGCGCAACTGTTATCAGATGAGGAAGCAGATTGCTGCTGAAGCCGGCCTCGACGAGGTCGAGAGCCAGCCGCCTGTAGACCCCCGCAAATTCGGCCGCGCCAATATCCCAGACAGCAGTACTGGCGAAAAGCACGACGACCTGATGCACTAAGATCATCGGTTCGATCTGTGCCACAACCGGCGTGAGTTCAGCGAGAATCTGGTAGGCCGCGGCAGCATTACCTACCTGGGAATAGGCAAGGGCTGCTGAGGCCGCCGCGAGATGGGCGCGCGGGTTCCGCGCTCCACCGAGAGCGGCCGTAAAGCGGCTCGCACCGGTCGCCATGAGTTGCCAATCGCCGCCGACGAAGTAGGCCAGCGTGCTGGCAAGGCCCCTCTCCTGAAAGCGCAACTCGTGCTCCGGTCCAAGGCGTGCGATCATGTCCCGCGCCCGCCGCGCGGTCTCCTGGGCCAACGACAGCTCTCCTACCCCGGCTCGCATGATCGCCAGCTGGAGGAGTGCCTCGCCCTGCCCAGCGATCGATCCGCACCGCTCGCTGATCGCCAGCAACTCCTGGTACAACGCCGTCGCCTCGCGAAGGTCATCGCAGTGTCTCAGCAGGTCTCGCCCTACGACGGACAGCGCCCGCATGATCGCGGTGGGACGCCGCCACGTGCGAACGAGCGTGACTACGTCCGCGGTTTCTTCCGACGTCCTCCACTCAAGCGACTCCAGCGTCCTTGCGTAATCGTCCTCGTCGCCGTCGGCGCGTGATATGCTCACGGCGAGCTTGTCGTGGCCAAGCCATCGCGCCGCGCGGATCGTGCCGCTCGACATCGGTTCGAGGCGGCCGCGCAGAAGCATCAGTCTCGCCCATGCTAAGTCGCGCTCCTCGCCACAAATCGCGATGCCACGTTCGACCAATGGCTCCCAGATCGTCGGGCCGGCCCCTCCGTCCTGCAGCGCTCGGCCGATCCGCGCCAGGAATGCTGCCCGAGCCGACGGCGTGGCGCCCGCTTCTGTGAGGGCGGCTAGGGCCTCTTCTGCTGTCTGCTGTGCTTGACTTAGCAGGATAGCTTCCGCTTCAGCGATGGCAAGCTTACACAGGATATCTGCCTTAGTCGCCGCCTCACTCTCCCACGAGAGGTCGCGCGCCATCCGGAGAAACGTCACCGCCTGCTCGTGGCCGTAGCCGGCTCGCGCCTGCTCCGCCGCATAGAGAGCGTAGCGAATGCCTTCCATCGCTCCGGGTAGGCCGATGGACGCGTGATACTGAGCAGCAATTTCGGCCGCATGCTGCAACTCGTTCCCAGCGTGCATCTGTTCGAGCGCGAGGACAATGCGGCGGTGAAGCCGAATCCGACGGTCTGGGTTCAGTTCGTCGTAGATGGCGTGCCGGACAATCGCGTGGGCAAAGTCGTAGGAGGCTGGCCACGATCTGACGATCGTGAGAAGCCCCGCCTTAAGCGCCTCGTCGATGCAGTCCAGCAGCGCATCCTCCGGTAGCTCTGACAGCCTCTGCAGCATGCCGAACTCGAACCCATTCGTGAATCCCGCGGCCAGACGGAGCAGGGCGGCTGCCTGATCCGACAGACGAGACAGGCGCCGCCGGACGACCTGCCGCACGCCCTCCGGGATCCCCAGTTCACCTATGCTCAGGTCTGTCGACCAGCGCGCCCCACGAAGGAGGAGCTTTCCCTCCTCGGTCAGATGCCTGAACACCTCCCGAACGAAGAATGGATTGCCGTTTGTTTCACCATAGATGGCCTGGACCAGGGCACCCGGGAGGCGCTGCCCGCTGGCCTGCGAGAGGTAATCCTCTACTTCCTGGGGGCTCAGCCCGCGCACACGCAGCTGCCTGTGGTCGGCCTCCCGATGCAAGGAGGCAAGCAGATCCCCCAGGGGCTGCTGGTCGACGATACTGAGCTCGGGATCCCTGTAAGCACCTATGACCATAATCCTGGAACGGGGGAGGAAGTGCGACAGGTGACGCAGCAACCCCAGCGAGTCGCGATCCGCCCAGTGGAGATCGTCGATCACGATGAGCACAGGGTTTTCCATAGCCAACGAGAGGAGGAACTGGATCACAGCGTCATAGACACGGGCTCGCTCGTCCTTCGCTCCCAGGGGCGGCGCCTCCGCTATGTCGCTCACGGCAGCACGGATCTGAGGGATTAGTTTCGCTAAGGGAGGGGCACCCCGCCCCAGGGCATCCCGAAGACGTTGGGGAGAGACATTTCGGGCGTAATCTCCTATGGCCTCGAGCCACGGACCGTACGCCGGTTGCCAATCGCCTTCAACGCATGAACCCCACAACACGACTGCGCATCGTGTCCCGGCCTGCCGCGCCACTTCTCGTGCAATCCAGGTCTTGCCTATGCCCGCGTCACCCACCAAGGTCACGAACTGTCCCCTACCATCGATGGACTCGTCGAGACTGGCCAGGAGGACCTCAAGTTCTCTCTGGCGTCCGACCATCCTGGACTCCTCACGCTTAGACATCGGGGAACGGGCAGGCAGGGGTTGGTTGCATCCGCCGCAGAGAGTAGCGGTTTCCTGATTTGCCGAGCCGCAGGCCGCACAGACTACCGACATGCTGGCCTCCACCCGTATAGAGGAAAATATGGGATGGTCTTAAGACGATTAGAGAGACTATACGTAGAAACAATGTAGATCATAGCACATTGTAACGTTACCTGCCATACGGATCCCCCGAAGATGAACAGGACATTTCAGGTCTGTCAGAGAACATGCCCTCACCCAAGTTCGGTAGAGCCTGGGACGCCCCTGACCTAAACCAAAGCCAGGATGAAACCCGCGGGGTCTCGGGGATCACGGCGCGCCAGTTCCGAATCAGGGGCCAAAGACCCCGTGGGATTGGTTGCCGCTTTACTTTAGGTCCTACCGGAGGCAAGCGGTGGGCGTGGGTAGACCGCCCGATTCAAGGTGGACGCGCTGTTTCTACAGCTTGCCAGTGTATCCTTGCCCCCCCTATAATAGGTACATCTTCGTAGAGGACCGCTCGGCAGAGCTGGATCCTTTCCCTTCCCTACCCCAGCAAGATTCTCACTTCCGTGCGTGTTTGGAGGTAACTTGAAGAAGCAGTACCTGCTTGTCCTGTTGGCTCTGGCCTTGAT
>JAJYKO010000010.1 GCA_021788565.1 Chloroflexota bacterium | reverse complement strand
GTACTTCTTTCCGGCAGCTATGTGGGCGTTCTCGATCATGGCCTGCATCGCCCATCGAGACGGCTCGTTGGTTTCGCGCTCCACGGCCCTCTCGTAGGCCCCGTACTGGTCCTCGCGGAACGTGGTAGCGGCTGTGATTAGCGCTTCCTTTGCCGCAGAGACGATCTTGTCGTACGGTGTCATCCCTCTCCCCTACCCAAAGATACTTTCACCCTGGGCCGCGGCGACGATGGCTGGAAGCCCCGCGACTTCCACCTCGAACAGAGCCTCCATCCCCTCTTCGGGGAACGCCAGCACCCGCTGGGAAACGATCTTGTCCATGAAGAGAGCAGTCGCGGGAGGGGTCACCGCGAACACGCTGCCGCTGGCCGAAAGGCCGGAGATGGTGTCGGCGCCGATGGCCCCTTTACCAAGGTGGACCCGCACCCCAGCCGTCGAAAGGGGAACGATGCTGCCTTCGATCTCCACCTTGTTGCTGCTCGTCGGGCCGATCCCTGCCGGACTGACGGCCGTGTGGAAGATGACCGAGCCCTCCAGCCGGCCGGCTAGATCGCCCAGCGTGCCCTCGGAGGCCATCTTCACCAATTTCGGCAGCACCGCGTCGCGACCGCACAGGATCTTGCCGTAGATCTCGAACGCCTGTCCCACCCGCAGGCTCTTCGCCACCTCCGCGGGTATGGGGGTCTCGATCCTCATACGCTCCACGTCAGTTGACCCTCCTCTTCCTGGTTTCGGGGGTGGTGTAGTCGGGGAGGAGGATCGGCGAGGTCCTCGTCGTGTCGATGCCGGCCAACCTGAGCTGCTCCTCGTAATCCTGGACGTGCCCGAGACCCAGATCGCCGAACTCCAGTTCCTTCGACTGAGCCGCGGCGTGGAGCCCGGACCTGCGGCCGAAGACGAAGATGTCCACCAGCGAGTTGGCCCCGAGTCGGTTCCCCCAGCCACCTCGCCTGCCGCGTACAGCCCGTGGAGGCTGGTTCGCCCATGCTCGTCGGTGAGCAATCCGCCATTCTGGTAGTGCTGCGTGGGATACATGAGGATCGGCTCCTGGGTCACGTCGATACCGTACCCGCGGAACCGCTTGAATATGCCGGTGAACATCCGCTCGAACTTCCCCCTGCCACCTAAGATGTCTATCATCGGCGTGTCCAGCCAGGCGCCCTGCATCCCAGTTGGAGTCACAACCCCGGTCCTTCGCTCGTCGCACTCGCGGATGATTGCAGCGGAAACAGTGTCCCGCGTCTCGAGTGGATGCACGAACTGCCGGCCTTCCGCGTTCACCAGCTGCGCTCCGTGGGCTCGCAGCGCCTCAGAGACCAGTAGGCCCAGTATCTGCTCCGGCCAGGCCACCCCGGTGGGATGGTACTGGATGGCATCCATATAGATCAGCTTCGCTCCAGCCCGGTAGGCCATGGCGAGGCCGTCGGCCGTGGCTCCGTAGTGATTGGACGTGGGGAATTGCCTGGGATGAAGCCGGCCGATCCCCCCTGTAGCCAGGATCGTGGTCTTCGCCCTGGCCACCAGGTAAGTGTGCGTATCGAAGTCGTACAGCAGCGCACCGGTGCAGCGGCCAGTCCTGTCGGTCAGCAGTTCGATGGCGGGGCTGAACTCCAACACTTCGATGCCGCGAGTCCGGATCTGGTCGCGAAGAACCCGCATGAACTCCAGTCCCGTCATGTCTCGGCAGGAGTGAGAGCGTCGACGGCTGTGGCCGCCAGGGGCATGGGTTAGGATTGAGCCGTCCGGCAGTCGATCGAACATCACGCCCAGGCTCTCCAGCCACTCTACAATGAGGGGGGCCTCAAGGACCAGCGCCATGACGAGTTCTGGGACGTTCTGGTATCTGCCGCCGCCCATGGTATCGATGAAGTGTGCCATCGGAGAGTCCTCAGGCTCCGTGGCCGCCGCTATTCCTCCTTCTGCCATGATTGTGTTCGAGTCGCCATGGCGCAGCTTGGTTGCGAGCAGCACCCTGGCCCCCTGATCGTGAGCCATCAGCGCCGCCGTCGAGCCTCCACCGCCTGCGCCGAGCACCAGGACATCCACCTCCCGGTCCGGAGCGCTGAGGTCTATATTGTTGGTGGCAACGCGGCTGTGAGCCTCCAGGATATCGACGAACTCGTGGACCGCCCTGTCGCCCTTATTCACTCCCAGGCTTATCTCTCGCATCCCCGTGGCTCTGTAGTCGGGATGATGCCGTTCCAGCAGGATCGCCTTCTCCTCGGGTGTCAGCCTGGGGAATGTCTCCTTCAACCGTTGGCTCCGGGTGGCGGAGGCGCGATCCAACGACTTCTGCATCTCCACCGGGTAGCTCATGATCGACCTCTCATCACTTCGTGACCATCTCGGTGAGCATTTCTCGGGAGGCATACAGCTTCTTCAGTTCGACCTCGCCGAGGCTTGCGAGGCGCGCCACTTCCGCATCATATTTCCTGTTCCGGATCTCCTCCGCCCGGCGCGGTACCTTGGAGGAGCCTTTCGTCATGTACCGTGCGTAAAGACGCCTGGCGAGGAGAGCCACGTTGAACTGCGATATCTCAGCCGGGCAGGTGCTCGCGCACAGGCCGCACATAATGCAATCGAAGGAGAGGTCGGAAGCCTTTTCCAGGTCCCCCGCCAGGATGGCCGCCACATAGCCCATGACGTCTATGTCTTGCGGGCAGATCTTGTTGCAGGCGTTGCAGCCCAGACAGTTCTGAATCTCAGGAAACACCTGCGCGGCGCCGAGGGCGGGATCGGTGATGGCATCCAAGTCGTAGGGCGGGCGCTGGGTGGGGTAGAAAGGCACCGGTGCGAGGATCATGCCAGGCACGACGGCCGTCTGGCAGCCCAACCCTGTTCGACGATGGTGATCTCCAGGAAGACGATAGACCGTGGCGCAGGCACCGCAGATGCCACCTCGGCAGCCCACACCCCGCACCAGTTGGAAGCCTGCGTGCTCGTACGCCTTCACAATGGTCAGCCCGAGCGGGACCTCGAACCGCTTGCCCATGATGAAGACCGGAACCATCGGTGCGCTCATCGTCTCATCGCCCCTCACCCGGTACCTTCGGCCGGAAATAGGGCAGCTGCTGGCCGTCGACGCCGGTTCCAAAGACAAGGCTGACTTCCATTCCGACGCGGACGGCATCCGGTGAGCAGGAGACGACGCTGGACATCATGCGGAATCCCTCTTCCAGATCGACCATCGCGACAACATAGGGCACCCTCTGAGCGAAGGCCGCATCCGGGGCTCGGTGTACCACGGTGAAGGCATACACCTGCCCCAGACCTCGCGACTTCCGCCACTCCAGCTCTTTGGACAGGCAGTGCGGACACACCGTCCGTGGGAAGAAGAACGCCCGGCCGCAGCTCATGCACCACTGATACCTGAGCTCGCCTTTGGCAACGCCTTCCCAGTAGGGAGCGGCGTCTGGGTCTATGATCTGCTCCGGCATCTCTAGTCCCTCCCTAGAATGCACGTGGAGTTGGAAGAGAGTACTCCGCCTGTCCCGCTGACAAGTGCGACCTCCGCGTCCGGTACCTGCCGTTCGCCGCACTCGCCCCATAGCTGCCGCGCTGCCTCTATGATCAGGAAGATCCCGAACTGGCCAGGATGAGTGTAGGAGAGGCCTCCGCCGCTGGTGTTCAGGGGGAACTCTCCTCTCGGGGCTATCCTCCCACCCGATACGAAGGCGCCTGCCTCCCCGGGTTTGCAGAACCCGAGCGCCTCGAGAGTCAGCAGCACGGTGATGGTGAAGGAGTCGTAGATCTGCGCAACATCGACGTCAGAGGGACGAAGCCCGGCCATGGCGAAAGCGCGACTGCCCGATTGAGCGGCAGGCGATACTGTGAGGTCCGGCATCTGAGAGATCATGGCGTGGGAATGGGCTTCTCCGTGTCCGAGAAGCCAGATCGGCGGCTTACGCAGCGATCGCGCGATCTCCGGGCTGACCACGACCACTGCCCCGCCGCCATCTGTAACCAGGCAACAATCCAGCTTGTGGAGCGGGGTCGAGATCATCTCTGAGCCCAGCACATCCTCCACCGTCAAGGGTTCCCTACGATACGCCCTGGGGTTCAGCGTCGCCCACTTCCTGGCCGCTACTGCCACCTCAGCCAGCTGCTCCGAGGTTGTCCCATAGAGCGCCATGTGGCGGGAGGCCGCCATGGCGTACGCCCCGACCGGGGACGGCATCCCGTATGGACTCTCGTACTGGTAGCCTAGCCCAGCCTCTCGGCTCCCGAGGCTCCGCTCCCGGCGCGACCGCTGTGTGCTTCCGTAGAGGATGAGGGCCACGTTGCAGAGTCCCGCCCGGATCGCCGCGGCGGCATGACCCAGGTGGAATTCGAATGAGGCGCCTCCGACGGTAGTCCCGTCGGAGAAGGATGGGTTGATGCCCAGGTACTCTGCGAGCTGAAGCTGCATCGTGGAGCTCCAACGGCCGGCGCAAAGCAAGCCATCAACGTCGGACTTCTGGAGCCCGGCGTCGGCTAGGGCGGCCGCCGCCGCTTCGGCCTGGAGGGTCAGAACCGTCGCATCCGGCACTACTCCGAGTCGCGACTCGGCCACGCCCACGACGGCGCATGCACGTCGCAGCGACATTCCGAGACCCTCCTTTACCCTATATTGCTGCGCCTGACGATCTCAAGGCGTGGTGCTGCGTGACCTGCAGTCACACCTGGATAGGATATGCCCCGTACTTGAAGACGGCCTCACGCATAGCGTTGTAGTTCGCGACAGGAACGTATTCGGTTATCGAGTTGGCGGAGGCCAGGGCGTATCCTCCCCCTGGCGCTAAGTCGCGAATCCGCTGCCGCACCTCAGCGTCAACTTCTTCCGGGGTGCCCCGCGTGAGCGTGTAAACAAGGTCGATGTTGCCCACGAGGGCTAGCCGATCTCCATACCGCTGCTTCACTTGGACAATATCCATGAACTTGGGCTCTATCGGGTTGAGGCCATGGAACCCGGTTGCAACGATGTCGTCCAGCAATCGGGTGGCGTTGCCGTCGGAGTGGTAGACGATGGGCTTGCCCTTGTCTCGGGAGATTCGGCACATCTCCCCGTACCACGGCCAGAGGTATTTCCTCAACAACGCGGGGCTGACCATCGGACCACCGGCATAGGCCACGTCATCATGTTGGACGGTAGCTCCGACGACGTCCATCGCTACCACCGTCTCGAACACTCGAAGCTGGAATTGCCCGACTTTGTCAAAGACGCGGGCCACCAGGTCCGGCTCCTCGATCAGCTTCTCACAGAAGTTCTGGAACCCCATGAGGCGAATCACGGTGGCGATTATGTAGCCGATGCTGGCCACCACTTTCGTTTCTTCGGGCAAGTAGCGCCCAAGATTCTCCGCCGCCGTATAGTCGATAGCTTCCGGATCTGGCCACTTGATCGACTCGAATTCTGCGGATCCGGCAATGATGCCAGTACCCTCCTCGGCCCAGGCGCGTTCCCGCGCCTCGTCTTCGAAAGCTGCGTACTGGGCGCTTGTGGTGCGGGTCGACTTTTCCGCGTGGTCCAGCATCAGCGCAGGCTGCGCCCGATTGGTGGCCGTGTTCAGCATCAGGCGCATGCCGACGGCGAATGGAGCGTAGTCGTAGCCGGCGGTCATCCAGAACTCGACCTCGTCCTCGGCCGTCACCACTCTGCGCCCCAGCACCGCCTTCTTTACATCCCGATCTACGCTGGTTTCCAGCATCGGGACCCTGTCGGGTTCCCCCTGCAGGAGCAGGGCCCTCCGGAGCCGCTCAAAGTTGGGTTTGCTGCTCATACGTCGCTCCTACTCCGCCGGCACCCATCTCTGGACTAATTCCACCGCGGCCGCGGAATCCATGCCGAAACCGTCGGCGCCTATCTCGTTGGCGAAGCTCTGGCTCAACGGCGCGCCGCCCACCATAATCCTCACCAGGGGGCGAACCCCTTCCTCCTGGAGCGCCCGCACCACCTTCGGCATCTGCAGCATGGTGGTGGTGAGCATGGCGCTCAGACCTAGCACCTGAGGTCGGGTTTCCTTCACCGCGGCAACGAATCGCTCGGCCGCCACGTCGATTCCCAGATCGATTACCTCGAAACCTGCCCCCTCGAGCATCATTTTCACGAGATTCTTGCCGATATCGTGGAGGTCTCCCTTGACGGTTCCCATCATGACCTTTCCTCTGGACCGGCTCTCACCAGTACGCGCGATGAGGGGGATCAGGATTTCTGCGGCTGCCTTCATCGCTTTGGCGGATACCAGGACCTCAGGGATGAAGTAGTCGCCCGCCTGCATGCGCCTGCCCACCTCGCTCATTGCTGGAAAGAGGGCTTGGGAGAAGACCACGTGCGGAGGAATGCCGGCCGCCACCGCCTCCTGGGTCAATTGTCTGGCTTCGTCCACCTGGCCGTCGATCACGGCCCCCTCAAGCTGTGCTAGCATAAGTCCAACCACCATCCTGTTGGGTTCGCGGCTTCAATCGCACGGTACCGGGATAGCTGCCTACGAGACCGCTGACAAAGGCCCCCCGAGGCAGACGATTTGTCCGGCATCGGGTCCGATGAGAGGTTTCTCCAAGACTCTTTATTTGACGTTCTCTTGCGGATTGTGCTCCATGGGATGGCCCGTCCAGTACGGCAGCAGCGACTTCAGCATCTCCGACTCCGCGTCGGTGAGATCGGATGGATACCGTCTCACTGCCATGGTGACCCCTGGTGGTGAAGCTCGGGTCCCTATCGCAAGCGCGTTCCCAGGTTGTCATGAGCCTTCCTAGAGCGGTGTTACGTCTAGGACGCTTCGGGCCACCTCGCCTGCTTCTAGTGCCCGTACCGCTTCGTTGTACTCGTCCAGCGGGTAGTGTCGGCTGATCAGCTTATCCAGTGGCAGCGCGCCTGCCTGGTAGAGACCCACCAGCCACGGTATGTCCGCGTATGGCTTAGTCGATCCGTAGAAGGACCCCTTCACCGTTCTCTCCTGGCCGAAAATGGTGCGGGCGTCGAGGCCGACTACCTCTCCTGCCGACGGCATCCCTACCATGATGGTAGTGCCCGCCCGGCCTGTGGCGTTGAATGCCTGCTCGAAGACCCTGCCCAACCCGGTTACCTCGAAAGCGTACTCGACGCCTCGACCTCCGGTGATGTTAAGGATGGCATCCACTGGGTCACCCTCAGCAGAGTTGACCGCGTCAGTGGCTCCGAGCGATAGGGCTGTCTCCAATTTGTCGTCGTACACGTCCACGGCAATGATCTTTCTGGCACTGACCAGCCGTGCGCCCATGATCACATTCAGCCCGACTCCCCCGACCCCAAAGACCGCCACGGTGCTCCCCGCTCTTACCTGTGCTGTGTTGACTACTGCCCCCATGCCAGTCAAGACCCCGCACCCCAAGACGCCAGCGATGTGCATCGGGAAATCCTTTGGAATCGGCACCACAGATCTCTCACTGACGACGGTGTGCTCCTGGAAACAGGAGGTAGTGATGTAATGATGTACGGGATCTCCATCCTTAGAGAACCGCACGGCACCGCTCGGCAGGGCTCCATTGGCGCTTGCCGTCACCGCCTCCTCGCAGAGAGCGGGTCGGCCGATAGCGCAGGAGTAGCAACGGCCGCAAGGGGCACGCCAGAGCAGGCACACGTGGTCGCCAGGGCTCACGCCGGTGACGCCCTCGCCCACCTGCTCCACCACACCGGCTCCTTCGTGGCCGAGCACGATGGGACGGGGAAGAAGCGGCATCTTGCCCTTGATCGCCTGGAGCTCACTCCGGCACACACCGGCGTTGACAATGCGCACCATCACCTCCCCTCGGCCAGGTGGAGCTACGTCGATTTCTTCAATGCTGAGTGGCTGATTGAACTCTCGGAGGACAACTGCCTTAGATCTCACTGCCCGCTCACCTCCTGTGGATCGTGTCTCAAGCTGGATCGGGGCGGCCCGCCCCTTCGGCTTTCCTAGAGCGCATAGCCCAGCTCGAACCCCTCGCGGATCGCCTCTAGGATGCGCCTCGGCTTCACGCTATCGCCGATAATGTGGACGGTCGTCCCCGTGCGTTTGAGCGCCCCGCCCAGAACGTTGTGGGGCGCGGAACCCACGGCCAAGATGACCGCATCCACTTCTACTATCCGGTTCTTCAGCCCACCCTGTTCGTAGAGCACTGTGCGGCCGGTCACCTCGCTGACCGCGCTCTTCATAAGCGCCTTTACCCCCGCTTCTCGAAGCCGGCCGATCAGCATCTTCCTGCCCCTCGGCTCCATATTGGTTGCCAGGTCGTCCGCGAGCTCCAGGATCGTCACTTCCTTGCCTTGGGTGGCAAGGAGCTCGGCCAGCTCGCAGCCCACCTCACCGCCGCCGATCACCACAACGCGCGAGCCAACAGTTTCCCTTCCGGAGAGCACGTCCCACGCGGAGATGATCCTAGCGTCCACGGAGGGTATGTTAAGCTGGGCCGGCCTTGCCCCGGTCGCTACGATCACCACCTCGGCGCCTGTCTCCTTCACCAGTTCCTCGGTCGCCGCAGTCTGCGTACGGACCTGGACGCCAGTCTTGGCCACCTGGTGTGTCAGGTAATCGATAAGGGTGCGGATCTCCTCCTTGTGCGGGGGCAGACAGCCCATCAAGAGCTGGCCGCCAATCCGGTCTCCCTCCTCGCACAGCACGACTGAGTGGCCCCTCCTGGCCGCTGTGAGGGCGGCCATCATCCCCGCGGGCCCACCTCCAGCTACCAGAACTTTCTTTGGTTGGGAAGCAGGAGTCTCAGGGAACAGGGCCTCGCGGCCCACCAGAGGGTTCGTCACGCAGCTGATGTCGACCTGGGCGTACAACCGCTGGTGGCAGCCCTCGTTGCAGGCGATACACGGGCAGATATCGTCGAAGCGTCCTTCCGCTGCCTTGTTGGGAAGCGCTGGGTCGGCAACTAGCGCCCGACCCATGTCGATGAAGTCGGCACTGCCTTCCCGCAGAATACTCTCAGCCAACAGAGGATCGTTGATGCGGCCCACAGCGAAAACAGGGATGCTCACCACCTCCTTGATGGCCCGTGCGTGAGACACCAGGTACCCCTTTGGCACCGCCATCGAAGGAGCGAGTAGATGCATGGACTCCGGGATGCCCGCTATGGTGTCTATTGCGTCTAGTCCGGCCCGCTCGAACATCTGCGCCGCCCGCTTGGCCTCGTCTAGCGTCAGGCCGCCATCGATGAACTCGTCCACGCAGAGCCGGCAGAGCACCGGGAAATCCCTCCCCAGCGCGCTCCGCGCCCGCTCCAGCACCTCGAGTGAAAGGCGCATCCGGTTCTCCAGGCTTCCGCCATACTCATCCCTTCGCTGATTGGAGTACGGGGAGAGGAAGCTCTCTAGTAGGTAACCTGCGGTGAGATGGAGAGTTACCGCGTCGAAGCCAGCCTCGCCCACGCGCGCTGCCGCCTGCTCGAACCAGGACAGAACAGTTGGGATCTCAGTTGTTGTTAGCTCCCTGGGCACCTCACCGCCGAGGCACGGCACAGGCGAGGGTCCAAACGGCTGGCTCCCTGTGATCTCGCTCCTGCACCGCCGACCTCCGTGGGCGATCAAGATGCTTGCTTTCGCGCCCTCCGAGTGGATGGCGTCCACCAGCTCCTTCAGCCTCGGGACCATGGCGTCGTTATGGATTCCCAAAGTGTAGAAGGCGATCTTGCCGGAGAAGTGCACGTAGGCGTACTCGACGGTTATAAGGCCCACGCCGCCGCGAGCCCGCTCAGCGTAGTACCTGATCTGCCGATCAGTAGCCTCGCCTGTCCAAGCCGCGTAGTTGGTGGACAGAGGTGGCATCGCCAGCCGATTCTTCACCGCGAGTGTCCCGATCCGGCCGGGAGTGAACAGGGCCTCCATGGCTTGGGTCATTCCAGATTCCTCCGACGTCGGACTACTCAGAGCCGCGCTAGAACCTCCCGGAACCGCCGCACCTCTTCCCTCATGATGGGGGACCTAGGATTAGCGACCTCGGCGGTACCGATCTTGAGGGCCACGATCGTTGGACCTTCCTCTTTCAAGATACCCGGAAGCTTCGCGTCGAGATCTGACAGGCTGTCAAAGTTGTAGCCGTTCTTCATGCCGAGCCCCTTCCCTACCATGGCGAAATCGATTCGCCTTGCCCCCGGGATCGGCTGGCCACCGGTCATCTCGTACTGATCGTTCTGCAGGATAAACAGCACGACGTTCCGAGCCCCTGCGCTAACGATGCTGGCGATCGAGCCGAGATACATGAGCTGGCTGCCGTCGCCGTTCAATATCCATACTCGGCGATCCGGCCGGCCGATCGCCACTCCGAGGCCGACCGAGGCGGCATGACCCATAACCCCGTAGGCCGGGTAGTCCAGATCAGCATTGGCTGTGATGGACGGCCAAATCCAGGTCTGAGTCATGGTGGTAATGACTATCTCGTTCGTACGGTGTCTCGAGAGGAGTCTCAGTGTCTCAAGTTTGTCCATCATGTCATTCGTCCTCCGCGCCGAACAGCAGTGCTACTGGCCTGTCGCCGTTCATCGCCTCTCGGAATGCGCGGCCGATGTTTTCTACCTCTTCGTCGTTGTCTACCAGGTAGGACTTGATCTCCATTGCGGCCAGTACCGGCTCAGTGAACTTGGCAGCGTAGTCCAGCGGCTGGTGGCCGCTCAGCATCTTGTGGTACCCGCGATACCCCAGCATCAGCAGTAGAGGGATCTGGAGTTTCACGACCAGGTGCCCCAGGGCGTCCAAGGAATGCAGCATTCCGCTGTTCTGGATTAGGATCGCTGCACGCTTGCCGGTCAGGTAGAGGCCCGTATATAGCCCAATCGCTTCTTCCTCGTGGCAGACTTGCAGCAGCTGCAAATTCTGCGCGGCCTGTATGCTGTCGTAGAACGTTCGTACCTCGGTGTCCGGCAGCCACACGAGGTACTCGATGCCACACCGCTCCAGTTGTTCTCGAATCAGGTCTGCCCGGCTCATCTGCTCTTCTCCATCCTGCGAATGGTTCACAGCTCTACACGTGCTTTTCTCAAGTGCGTGTTGGCGAGAAGGTTCAGGCCCGCGCTGCTCCCGACAATCGTGTCCTTCTCCACGATGCAACCCCTGGTTGCCATCGCCAGGGCATGCCGGACATTCTGCTCGACCAGCAAGACAGTGGTGTCGGCGGCATTGATCTGCCGAACAACCTCGAGCATTCTCTTCACCGTCAATGTGGCAATCCCCAGCGAGGGTTCGTCCATTATCAGCAACGGAACATTAACTTCCCTAGTGGGATCAGCGCCAGGCCCCGCTTGACGACTTCGACGGCATGCATGCCCGTGGCGTCATTCCCCAGGAAGCGGATCTTTCCTCCCTGGGGGCTGTAACATCGCCACCGTACTGACCAGCTTGCTCTTCCCGATAGCGTTCGATCCGCCCAGGGACACTAAATCCCCCTCCTTCATGCTTAACGAGATCGACCACAAAGCCTGGACATTGCCGTGAAAGGCGTCGATATTCCCTAGTTCAAGCAATGAGGTACCTCTCCCCCACATAGGCGTCGATGACGGCCGGAGACACCGCCACTTCACATGGCGTCCCCTCGGCGATCAGGCGCCCGTCATGCGGCATCAGGATCCGATCCGAAAGTGCCATGATCGCAGCCATGAGGAGCGCAACCAGGCATCGGAGGCTACGAGAATACGAATGCACTCCTGCTGGAGCCCGCTGTAGCCTCCCATGCGCGACGTAAACCGGTCACAAAAAAGGCATCGAGCTTGATAAATACGGCATAAACGCTTCTTGGAGAGACGAGGACGGAAGAATCGGACGATACCGTGGTGGGGAGGAAGAGACGACCGATTCTCAACAAACTAGACATGGCGATTGTGGTAAGATGGTGGGCGGATTAGTTAGCCAGCCTAAGCGAGAATCAGCAGCAGCGACCATCTGTGTACGGCGCATTGTTCCACCGAAATGGCCACGTGTCAAGCGAAGGAAGCGCCGTTGCTGCATCGACATGGAGACGACCAGTGAGCCCTGATCTCACGGCTGCGGACGGCTCCTCTCCACGGGCTGAGGCGCGTGTAGCGGGTCTCACGACAGCACTGAAGGCCGCCGCGAAGATGGCCTCGAGGCTTGATCAGCACGAGGTCATCACTGACATGGTGGCCGGACTCCGACAGCTCGCCCCATGCAGAGTAGTGGCCGTCTACTTTCTGAGCCCCGAAGATCTGCGCCCGAAGGTTGTCGCTGCTTACAGTATCGCCACCGAACGATGGCCCGCACTCGAGCGCGTCCTGGACCAACATATACCTCCAGTGCTCCTCGAATCGCCAAGCCCTTTAATTCTAGAAGGTGCGTCGGCGGAGGTCGTCGGGAGTTTGCTGGGCTCGCTCCGCGCCCACCAGGGTGAGAATGAGGCAGTGGTGGCAGTTCCAATTTCTACTGGTGGCGAGTCGCTTGGCGCCGCTCTGCTGGGCGGGGTTTCGATCGCTGCTTTCTCTCACGACCAATTACTCTCGCTGGGATACTTTGCCCAACACGCGGCCGTGGCTATTACGAACGCGCGGTTGCATCAGCGGATGCGTGCCAGTCTGCGGACTCGGCAACGCGACCTGGCCAATCTTAGCCAGATAGGGCAGGCTATTGGCGCCTCTCTCCAGCCCACCGCCGTCCTAGACAATATAGTTCGTGGAATTGCCGAAGCGTTTACGTCGGCGGGCAGCGCCCTGATACTGCTCGACAGCGAACTGGGAGACCTGTACGTCGCGGCCGACGCAGGAATGTCTCTGGCTGGGGTAGGCAGGCGCGTCTCGGCCGAAGGGAGCGCCAGCGGTTGGGTGATTCGCCACGTGGGGCCGCTGTTCCTTCCGTCCGTACGCGACTCGGCTTTCCCTCCAGTTCGCTCGTGGTTCGAACGGGAGGGAATCAAGTCCTTCATTGGCGTGCCGCTTGTCGTCCAGGGTGTAGCAATCGGATCCCTCAACGTGTATTCCAGAATTGGCCAGAGATTCGACTCGAGCGACGTCGACCTGCTACAGGGTTTGGCCGCGCAGGCTGCCATCGCGATCACCCACTCCAAGCTCTACGAGTCTCTTGGACGCGAGAAGGCTAACCTTGAGGCCGTCGTAGAAAGCTTGCACGAAGGGCTCCTACTGGTCCACCCAGACGGCACGGCGGCCTATGCTAACCGGCGGTTCGCTGACTGCCATGGGCATGGTCAGGAGCTGGCCCCTGACACAACCGTCGACCGGGTATGGGAGGCACTGGCGGAGAGATCCGCGTCGCCGGCGGAGACCCTTGAGAAGCTTAAGGCCCTGGACACCGACTTGCCACAAACCACTGAGTTCGTTGTCTCCTTCCCATGCGAGCAGCATTTCGAAGTGGACGGCTTTCCAGTGCTTTCGGCCCAGGGGGATCTGCTCGGTCGGGGCTACTTAGTCCATGACGTCACGCAACGAGCCGAAATCGACCGGCTGAAGGCGAGCATGCTGTCCATCGTCTCCCACGAGTTGCGCTCGCCGCTGGCAGCGATAAAGGGCTTCGCGACCTCGCTCCTGCGATCCGACGTCGTCTGGGACGAGGCCAGCAAGCGTGACTTCCTTGAGCAGATCGACCGCGAGGCGGATCGTTTGGACGGATTGGTCACGAGTCTGCTGGACATGTCTCGGCTGGAGGCGGGCATGATCCGGCTGGATAGGGAGTGGTGTGATTTGGCCGAGCTGCTGGCCGATATACTGGGACGCATGGCCCCGATCATCGCCCACCACCAAGTCAACATTGAGGTGGGCAGCACCACAGTCCTCGGCTTCGTCGATCGGAGATACCTGGAGCGAGTTGTGTGGAATCTGGTCGAGAACGCCGTGCACTACTCGCCTCCCGGAAGTACCGTTGCTGTTTCGATTGCCATGGAAGGAGACGACTTCCTGCTGCGAGTTCGGGACCATGGCATCGGGATCAAGGCCGAGGAGCGCGACAAGGTCTTCCAGCGGTTCTACCGGGGACCAAAGGCGCGCCCTGGGGGTGTGGGGCTTGGACTCGCCATCTGCCAAGGGATAGTGGAGGCCCACGGCGGGACGATCTCCTTCGACAGTGAGCCGCGGAAGGGTTCCGTCTTCACGGTGCGGGTGCCCTGTCACCCAACCGGCGTAGTGGACTGACCCTGCGCCAGGGCGGTCGTGGCCCTTGGAGTTGGTGCTTTCGGTCCCGCCGTCTGGTGGCCCAACAACGCAGGGCAGGGGCAAGCCGACCTGCCGATCACGTAGCGCGACAGGGAGCAGCAAGCCAATAGCGCGCTCAGGGGGTACGACGTGAGACGGCTTCGCATCCTGGTTGTTGACGATCAGGCCAACATGGTCAAGTTTGTTGGCTCAAACCTGCGCGTCGCCGGCTACGAGGTGATTTCGGCGGACACGGGTGAGGCAGCGCTTGAGGTGGCTCACGACGAGCCACTGGACTTGGTGATCCTCGACCTCATGCTGCCGGGGATAGACGGGATGCAGGTCTGCAAGGAGTTACGCAGCTTCAGCGAAGTCCCCGTAATTGTCCTCTCGGCCAGAGGAGAGGAGTCCGACAAGGTAGTGGCCCTCAACCTCGGCGCTGATGACTATCTCACGAAGCCCTTTGGAGTAGAGGAGCTGCTTGCCCGGGTGCGAGCTGTCCTTCGTCGAACCCGCCGAGAAACTCTGGAGGCGGGAGCGCGACTCCTGGTCAGGGGACCGATCACCCTGGACCCGGAAAGCCGTCAGGTCACCGTTTCCGGCAGGGAAGTGCGGTTGACCCGAACTGAGTTCGACGTGCTGGACTACCTGATGCGAAACAGCGGCAAGGTGATCTCCCATAACATCTTGCTCAGCAAGATCTGGGGTCCGGAGTACCGGAACCAGACGGAGTACCTCAGGGTCTATATCGCCCGCCTCCGCCAGAAGATCGAAGATAACCCTTCAAATCCCCTCCATCTTTCAACTGAGCCAGGTCTTGGTTACGTCTTCCGACCTTAGTCCTTCCTCAGTTTATACCGCGTTTACGAACCTCGTGGCCTTTTTATTACAGGTTAACGTCCGGTTTGAGAGGCTGACGTAAAGTCCCGTCCTGGCACAGAGCGAACCCCAAGCTGACGCTGGAGGGCTATGGATGAAACGGAAGCGGGTGCAGAGCGCGGCCGAGGCAGTATCCGGCATATTCGATGGTGCGGTAATCATGATCGGAGGGTTTGGCCGCGCCGGAGTCGCTGAGGTTCTGCTGGAGGCCGTCAGCGAGATGGGGGTTCGCGACCTCACCATCATTAACAACAACTCCGGGTATGGGGAAACAGGTATCGCTAAGCTGGTCAAGGCCGGCTGTGCTCGCAAACTGATCTGCAGCTTCCCCTGGGCCAAGGACGCTTACCATTTCCGCAACGCATACAATGAGGGGCGAGTCGACCTGGAGATTGTGCCACAAGGCACTCTGGCCGAGAGGATTCGGGCTGCTGGTGCTGGCTTGGGGGGATTTCTGACGCACACCGGGCTCGGGACGGAGCTGGCAGACGGCAAACAGGTGATCGAGGTGGGAGGTCGTCAGTACCTCCTCGAGGTTCCTATCGCTGCCGACTTCGCGCTGGTTCGGGCCGACAAGGTGGACCCGCTGGGCAATCTTACCTACCGAAAGGCGGCACGCAACTTCAATCCCTTGATGGCGATGGCGGGGAAGACGGTGGTGGTCGAGGCCAACCAGGAGGTGCCGCTGGGTAGCCTTGACCCTGAGTGCATCATCACCCCCGGGGTTTTCGTCGACCGCTATTTCATTCGACCGTGAGTGACGCGTAAGGTTGTCGCCCATCTCTTCACCAGGAGGGGCCGGAATGGCAGATATGACGAGACTGACCGAAGACCAGATAGCGCGTCGTGTTGCGATGGAGTTGCAGGACGGCTGGCTAGTCAACGTCGGCATCGGGATGCCCACGTCGGTCTTACCCTACGTACCGCCGGACCGGGACGTCATCTTCCACAGCGAGAACGGCATAGTTGGCATAGGCCCCATTGTGACTGACCCGGCTCTGGCGGACCCGGACCTGCTCAGCCCGGGGAAGTTCCCGGTGGTGTTGATGCCGGGCGGCTGCTTCGTTCACCACGCCGACTCCTTCGCCATCATCCGCGGTGGGCACCTCGACGCGGCCATCCTCGGGGCTTTCCAGGTAGCCGAGAACGGCGACATGGCGAACTGGAAGTTGCCGGGGGAGCGCGCCGGCAGCGTAGGGGGAGCGATGGACATAGCTAGTTCCACGCCGCGAGTCTTCATCATGATGACCCACACCACCAAAGACGGCACGCCGAAGATAGTGCGGCGGCTAACGTACCCGCTGACCGCTCAGCGGGCGGTGACCAAGATTTTCACCGACATGGCTGTGATCGCCGTGTCCCGTGATGGACTTGTGCTGCAGGAGATCGCACCCGGCGTGACGGTGGAGCAGGTGCAGGCGGCGACCGAGGCTCGCCTGGTGATCCTCGATCCAGTCAAGACCGTGGAGTCCTAGCATGACTGTAGAACGAGTTCACCCGGCGATATATAGAATCACCGCTCCATTCGAGGGTGGTGGAGTCGTCTATCTATACCTGTTGAAGGGTGATCGCATCGCCCTCATCGACACGGGCGTGGCCAATACTCCTCATCAGGTCCTCGAACCCGCTCTATCCGAAATCGGTCTTGCGCCCACCGATCTGGATCTCATCTTGAATTCTCACGCCCATATGGACCACACCGGCGGGAACTCCGCGGCCAAGCAAGCCTCTGGCGCCCCGATCCACATTCACCCCGCCGATGAGGCCGTGGCCCGCTCGAACGATGCCCTCGTGGAACTCATGAATGCACCTTTCCAGGAGGTCGGCCATTCGCCAGCCTCCCTGCAGCAACGCGCCGCATACATTCTCCGGAATTGCGGCGAGCCCGTTCCGCCGGACGCTCTGCTCGCGGAGAACGACGTGATCGACCTGGGTCGCGGCATTCAGTTGAGAGTATTTCACACTCCCGGCCATACCCCCGGCTCCGTCTCATACTACTGGGAATCGGAAGGTATCGTACTGACCGGGGACGCCGTGCAGGGATACGGAGCACGGATTGGAGCCTACCCATCCTACGCCAACGCCTCCGATTACCGCCGCTCCCTGGCAAAGCTGGCCGGGCTGGACTTCTCGATGCTGGCCGGCAGCCATCCATTCCCGGGCGGGGCGCCCACCAACTTGCCCACACGGGTGGGCCCGGAGGCGAGGTCGCTACTGGATATTTCGATCCAGGCGGCAGACACGATGCATCAGGTGGTGGCCGAGGCCGTACGGCAAATGCCTGATGCCTCTAGACGAGATATCGCACTGTCCGCCCTCGGCGAACTGATCTTCCATATCCCCCAGCTTCTGGATCGTGCGACCCGCATGCCGAGGACGGCCGCTCCGTCGCTGGTTGCACATATGGACGCGGTTCGAGACGGCAGCTACCCGGCATAGAGAGTAGAGCCATTCCTGTCGGAGACAGAGGCACCAAAATCTAGAGAGGTAAGTATGATGGCAAGCCGGGGGCTATTGGTGGTGATGCACGACGTGGTACCGAAGCGTGAGGCAGAGTTCAGTCCGTGGTGCAGGGAGGAGTATTTGCCGGCTATGTGCAGGGTGCCCGGAATGCTGAGCGCTCAGCTCTATCGGGCCCTGGATGGGGTGCCCAAGTACCTGACACTGTGTGAGGCTGCGGGTCTGGAGTCGTTCGACCAGCTTGAGTACCTGAGGCTACGGGGTTGGGCCCAGAACGGCGGGGGTGCAGCAGCCAACATGTTCGAGGCTTGCCTCAATCTTACAGTCGGCATATACGAGCGAACCCTCACCGCCCCCGATCCCGAGCCCGAAGCCGCCATTCTAAACAGGGCACGCGGCCTGATGGTTCGGGCTCTCGAACCAAGCGATCCCGAGAACGACGAGGAGTTCCAGGATTGGTACAGCACTGAGCACGTCCCGGCCCTGGTTACTGCTCCGGGAGCGGTCCGCGGGAGGCGCTACAGGCTCAACAGCGACGCCAAGGACAATCGGGGTGTGAGGATGAATTATCTGGCCATCTATGAGGCAGAGACCCCTGACGTCTTTTCCTCCGATGCCTGGCGGAGCAAAGCCAACACTCCCTGGACCAGGCGCATACGGCGCTATTACACCAGCGTCCTGCGCAATGTCTACGAGCGAGTTATCTGAGAGGTAGGCAGTGAGTATCGTTTCGATTGATCCTGATGAGTTGAACCCGCGTGACGCCTACCGTCTCGTGTCCAGCATTGTGGTACCACGACCTATCGCCTGGGTATCGACCGTGGGCAAGGATGGATCAGTCAACCTGGCTCCTTTCTCGTTCTACAACATGGTCGCCGGCCGCCCGCCGATCGTGATGGTCTCTTACAGCCCTCGCCGGACGGGAGAGAAGGATACCCTCAGGAACTCTCGGGAGACCGGCGAGTTCGTGGTCAATGTCGTGGACGAGTCCCTGGCCGAGGCTATGAACTCCACCTCCATGGAGTGCGCCTACGGGGTGAACGAGTTCACCCTGGCCGGCCTGACTCCTCTTCCTTCGGTAAAAGTGCGGCCGCCCCGGATATCCGAGGCACTGGCCGCCATGGAGGCCAAGGTTACACAGATCGTACCGGTGGAGGGCTCAAGCAGCGTGATGGTGTTAGGGCGGATAGTGAGATGCCACCTGCGGGAAGGACTGCTCGGTCCCGATTGGGTCGTGAAACCGGAGCTGCTGAAGCCTGTCGGGCGGTTGGGCCGGATCGAACACACCACCCTGGGCAGGATCTTCTCGATGGCCAGGCCTGAACCGGACATCTTGTAGACAGTCTCGAACAGCATCGGAGACGTGCGACTATGAGCGACAAATTCAGCGGAGCCCTGAATGGCATCCGCGTCCTGGACGCGGCCACCCTGTTCGCCGGCCCGCTAATGGCCGCCTTCCTGGCCGACTTCGGTGCTGACGTCATAAAGATCGAGCACCCGAAGGGTGACCCCATCCGGGCCTACGGATTCCAGAAGAACGGCGTGGGGCTTTGCTGGAAGGTTGTAAACCGTAACAAGCGCACGACCACCCTGAACATGTCCAAGCCGGAGGGCCAGGAACTCCTGTTGGAGCTGGTCAAGTCCGCCGACGTGCTGATCGAGAACTTCCGGCCGGGAACCCTGGAGAAGTGGGACCTATCTCCGGAGCGTCTCCTCGAGACGAACCCCCGACTGGTCTTGATGCGGTGCAGTGGCTTCGGCCAGTTCGGCCCCTACGCGCATCGGGCGGGGTTCGGCACCCTGGCCGAGAGCATGAGCGGATTCGCACACATCACGGGCGAGGAGAACGGCCCCCCCACTCTGCCCCCGTTCGGCCTGGCCGATGCCGTCTCCGGAGTGGCGGGAGCCATGGGCATAATGTTCGCCCTATACAATCGAGACGCCAGGGGCGGTAAAGGGCAGGTGATCGACCTGGCTATAATCGAGCCCATCTTAACTATCCTGGGCCAACAACCCACCATCTACGACCAGCTTGGCCTGATCCAGAACCGCATGGGCAACAGATCGTTCGCCAACGCTCCTCGCAACAGCTACAGGACGCGCAACGGGAAGTGGGTGGCGCTCTCCACCGCCTCCCTGTCGGTAGCGGAGCGGGTGATGCGGTTGGTGGGTCGCCCAGAGCTGATCGAGGAGCCATGGTTCAAGACAGGGCAGGAGCGAAGGCAGCACGCTGACGAGCTCGATGCCGCGGTCGGTGGATGGGTGGCCGAGCGCGACCAGGATGAGGTGATACACGCCTTTGAGGAAGCCGAGGCCGCCGTGGCTCCCATCTACGATGTGGCTGATGTCTTCGCTGACCCCCAGTACCAGGCACTGCAGAGCATCGTCGGCGTGCCCGACGACGAGTTGGGCCAGGTGAAGATGCAGAACGTCATGTTCCGGATGCTGGGGACTCCCGGCAAGATCCGGTGGGCCGGACGGAAGTTGGGACAGGATAACGAGGAAGTGTACCGGGGGCTGGGCGTCGACCGGGAGCGGTTGGCGGTCCTCAAAGGGCAGGGCATCATCTAGCAGTCGAGAGGCACTGATGGTTGGGATAGTCTCATACGGGGCATATGTCCCACTATGGCGGGTCAACCTAGCAGATGTGGGTAAAGGTCGCGGCGAGAAGGCAGTGGCCAATTTCGACGAGGATAGCATCACCATGGCCGTCGCCGCCTGTATTGACTGCCTATCGAGCCGTAGTAGAGGCGAAGTAGAGGGCCTGTACTTCGCCTCTACCACTGCCCCGTACGTCGAGAAGCAGAGTGCGACTATCATCGCGACCGCGGTCGATCTCCCAAAGCAAGTGGTGACGGCCGATCTGACAGACTCCCTCAAGGCAGGCACGACTGCCCTCAGGATGGCGGTAGACACGGTCGCCGCGGGTTCGGCGCGACAGGTGATGGTGGCAGCGTCCGATCTCCGCAAAGCCTCTCCGGGCTCGCCGTTCGAAGCGACTTACGGCGATGGTGCGGCTGCGCTGCTCGTCGGCGGCGAGAACGTCATAGCGAGTATCGAAGGAAGCTACTCGGTCGCGGCGGAGATCACCGACAACTGGCGAAGCCAGGGGGAGTCCCTTCCACACACTGGGGAGGACCGGTTCATTCTCAGCCAGG
>JAJYKO010000668.1 GCA_021788565.1 Chloroflexota bacterium | reverse complement strand
TTGTCGGCCATCACGAGGTACGCGTTGTAGGTCGTGCCACGCTCGATGGAGTAGCCGTGGAAATCCCTGGCGTCCCAGTCGATGGCGCCAACCCAGTAGACGTGGTCGCTGATCTTGACTGCGGTGAGAGAGGGAGACATCGGTTACCTCCTGCGCTGGAAGCTGGTTCGTCGCGAGACACTCGCGAACTGGCAACTATCTTAGCAATTCCGTCAAGGACGGGGCCAACTTCCTCAGTACTCCCCTTTAACTACGAAGAATGAGCCCCGAATTGTTCCAGCTAGTTTGGACTTCTGCCTGGCAAACTTGAACTTCGCCTCTAACTCCTTTGGTACCTCCATCCCCTCGGACAGCTTGAAACCAACGGCACGCTTCTTGGGGTCATCGACCGTATACATGACGTTGACCTCAAGACCATCCTCATAAATGACGTAGGTCCATTTGATATTTTCCACTTGAAAACGCGACGTTTCCAACGGTTTGGCCGCGAACTCGATGTCACGTTCTTCTTTCAAAATCCGGTTCACATAGTCAAGTGTCTCCTGGCTTTCGCCAGCTGGTACAACCGTAAATTCATGCTTGTATTTGTTCATAAAGTAACGGGCTTCATTAGCACGTAAACCGGCAAGCGCTTCTGCTACAGGTGAAGACTCTAAACCAACCGTAGACACCTTTTCAAAATCAACGATATAGGCCATTTCCATCTCTCCTTTATCTCTCTATTCGCTGGCAACAGGAATGGGCGATCAACTCCTTCTAAGTATCATCATGGACGAAGCCCTGCGATGATGAAAGCCGAGATATCAGCCAAAACCATCAAGGTCGCCATTAGTGTGTGAACCATCGGGAGTGCCTTTCCAGCTTTCTTGGAAGCCATCATCGCTATCCCGGTGACAAGCAGAGCCAGAATCATCAACCCCATCATAGCGACTGGGATCCAAGTTGCGTTCATAACACCTATTGCAAAAAGCCCGTACAGTATGAAGGCAAGCCCTACGGCGAACCATACGAATAGAAACAGGTGAACGACCAGTTTCACCTTGCCGTAAGGTTTTCCTGACCTGCCGAGAAGAATTCCAGGGATCATACACGCTAAGATCAGAATCCCTTCTACCAGGAAGGGTGACTGCGCAGTATTCATGACGGTGATTCCCCCGAACTCGGGTTTCTGCCAGCTGGGCCAGGCATCTAGGGGGTGAGTTGGATCAGTTTTCCGCGGGTATCGTCCAGCACGACCAGATAGTCGAGCCGGACCTCTTGGTGGGCGCCATGGTGAATGTCTCACCGGAGGCTTACTGGTGCTCGCGCTTCCTGATGATACAAGATTTAGCTGGGAAACAGCAACCCTAGTTAATAATTTTGCATTTTGGCTGGCGCTAGCCGAGATAGGGGCGGCGGCATGAACGAAAAGTACTTCATCGATGTCGAGGGGTGTCTGGTCTGGGTCGCGGACTGCCACGATTTTGTCCTGTAGAGCAGGCTATTGCCACCCTCAGCTACCGACCAAACGCGGGCGCGGTAAGGGATTACGTGGCCAGGCAGAGGGAGCACCACCAGACCAGCTCCTTCGAGGACGAGTTCCGCCTGTTGCTGGAGAGACATGGAGTTTTCCCATGGCGCTGCCCTGGTCTTGCATAGAGCGCCCCTGCGGGGCCTGGGGCCGAATATCGATCCCTGTCGATAGCAATTCTCGGGCTCGTGGCGAGCCTTCCCCTCCTGGTGTACGAAGCTATTGTACGGCGCCCTCGTCACCCGCCCGTCGGTCTGAACACTACACGCTCGCCCTCTCGCGCCAGCGTCCCAAGTCCAGGACTGCTCTGGTGCGCGGCAAAGACCTGTGCAGACCGCTCCAACGCCAGTTGAATCACCTTCTGGCGTGAGACAGGCACCATATCCGGCAGGAGGTCCAGGTCACGGACGAGGCCCGGATCCTCGATCTGCACCCGATGATGGAAAAGGTCGCCCATCTGAAGCAGCATCTCTCCCTGCGAGCTAACGACCACGACGCTCAGGCCGGGGGTGTGGCCCGGGGCCGGCAGTAGTCGCATGTTTGGTGTCGCGTTGGCTTCGCCCTCCAGAAGATCCAGGCGACCGGTCTCCGCTAACGGGAGCAGGCTCTCTCGGACGAAGGCCATCTGCTTCACCCGCTCGGGAGCGGTGAAATAGTCCCAGTCGGCCCTGGGAACGACGTAGCGGGCCCGGGGGAAGCTGAGCTTCAACTGCCCCTCGCGCACGCTGGTCAACCCGCCGATGTGATCACCGTGAGCGTGCGTTACCACCACCACATCGACGTCGGACGGATTGACGCCGGCAGCAGCCAACTCGGAAAGCAGGCGCCCGCCGCCGGCCCAGGCGTTGCTCGACTTGGTGCCGTTACCGGTATCCACCAGTACTATCTGTTCGCCCGACTTTACCAGCAAACAGTTGATGGCGATGGCCATGCGGCCCTGGTCGTCCAGGCTCACAGGCGGCCATTCGGCACGCCGAGAAACCGGGAAAATGACCTCCGGCGGCAACAGCAAATCGCCATCATTGAGGGACACGCATTCGATGGCACCAACTTGAAAACGGTACATGGACTTCCCCCTGGCAGTTCTCTCTCGCTACTCCACGCCGCGGGTCCCTCTCGGCTCCGTCCCTTACCCCCGCCCGCCCCTGAACCGCGCGTTGGCGGCACCCACCAGCTCGCCGAGGTGGTGCACGCCCTCGCGCTCCATGAAATCGGCGAGGCCGTCGATCACCTTCAGCGGTGCCGTCGGGTCCACGAAGATCGCCGTGCCCATCTGCACCGCCAACGCCCCTGCCATGATGAACTCCAGGGCGTCCTCGGTCGAAGTAATCCCACCAATCCCCACGATGGGGATGTGCACCGCCTGCGCCACCTGGTAGACCATCCGCACGGCCACGGGACGCACCGCCGGTCCGGAGAGTCCGCCGGTCTCGTTTCCCAGGAGCGGCCTGCGCCGCCGAACGTCTATCTTCATTCCGACCAGGGTGTTGATGAGGGAGATGCAGTCGGCTCCGGCCTCCTCCACCGCGAGGGCGATGGACACGATGTCCCCCACGTTCGGGGAGAGCTTCACCATCAGCGGCAGGGTGGTGGCCTCCCGCACCGCCGCGGTCACCTCCCCCGCCGCGTACGGATCGCAGGCGAAGACCGCCCCGCCCGCACGCACGTTGGGACACGACACGTTCAGCTCGATGCCCGCGACCCCCGGCACCGCGTCCAGCACCCGCGCGCACTCGCAGAACTCGTCCACATCGTCGCCTGCGACGTTCACCAGCACCGGCACCCTCCAGGTGGCCCAGATGGGCGCCTTCTCCGACGCCACGCGATGGACGCCGATGTTCTGGAGCCCTATGGCGTTCAGCATGCCGGCGGGCGTCTCGGTGAGGCGAGGCATGGGGTTCCCGCGGCGCGGCCTCAGGGTCGTGCCCTTCGAGATGATGGCACCGAGCCGCTGCACGTCTATCACCCGCGCGTACTCGGTCCCCCACCCGAAGCAGCCTGACGCGGTCATCACCGGATTCTCGAGGTGAAGTCCCTGCTTCAGGTCCGGCGCCAGCTCCACCGACAGATCAAGACTCATCCCCACGCCAGCTCTCGCATCTCGAAGACCGGACCGTCCTCACAGACGCTCTTCATCTCGCCGTGCCTGTTCTCCACCACGCAGCCGAAACACGCGCCCACTCCGCACGCCATGTTCTCCTCCAGCGAGAGCTGCACCGACTTCTGCACGTTGGCCCTTCTGACCACCTCCAGCATCGAGAGGAACATCGCGTGAGGCCCGCACGCGTACACTGCGTCGGCCCAGCCGAGGTAGTCGGGCAGCAGGTCGGTCACCAGCCCCCTGCGGCCCAGAGAGCCGTCGTCGGTGGCCACGGCGTACTCGAGCTCCGGCGGCAGCAGCCGCGCGGGAAAGACCCGGTCCGCCGACCGCCCCCCGAACAGCAGCACGACGGAGAGCCCCTTTGCCACGGCCTGTTCGGCGAGCGCCACCAGGGGAGCCACGCCGCTTCCTCCGCCCACCATCAGCAGGTTGCGCGCGACGGGGTGAATGGTGAAGCCGTTGCCGAGGGGGCCCAGACAGTCGATCTCCTCCCCCACCGGCTTCTCCACCATCATTCGGCTGCCGCGGCCGGCCATCCTGACCAGCAGGTCGATA
>JAJYKO010000667.1 GCA_021788565.1 Chloroflexota bacterium | reverse complement strand
CGTGTACGGAAGTGCCAGGCTCTATGTACAGTCGATGGCGCTCGTGAACGGGCAAACCGGAGCTTTCCAGACAATCCCAAGCGACTTCGCCACATGGTCCCCAAGGGAAAACGACGAATTCTTCGCCTTGATCTTCTACGGCGCTTACAACGCTTTTGTGACCGCGTTAGGTTGCCTCCTGCTGTTCGCGGCAGCGCGGTTGCTGGGCTACAGCCAGGTGGTCTCGGTAGTAGCTAGCCTGGTTTACGGCCTGGCCACGCTGGCCTGGCCCTACTCCAAGTACGATTTTACCGAGCCAACGCTGACGCTCCTGACGCTTGCGGCGATCTATCTTATTCTTCGGTGGGGTCAGAGCAGAAGGAGTCTTCTGCTAGTAGGAGCCGGGATTCTGGCCCTTATGGCTGCCGTCACCAAATACGTGGCGGCGATCCTTATCCCAGTGATGGTGCTGCAGATAGTAGTACTGTACTGGGAGAGCAACCCATCCTTGGCGAAGCTACGCGGACTGTTCCGGCCACTTCTGTCTTTTGGGGTACCCTTCTTGATTGTGGCAGGACCCGCAATCTACTACCTGCATCAGCACTTCGGCTACTACCCTTCAATTTTCGAGGCATGGGCCGGCGTTCAACGTGGATGGCTGCCGCTCCCTATGCTTATTGGGCTGCGCGGACTGCTCTTCAGTCCGGGGAAAAGCTTCTTCCTGTTCTCCCCTCCTGCCATCCTGGCGGTGCTGTCGACGTTCTCTTTCGTTCGGCGCCACGGCGTGCGGTCGGTCGCCATGCTGGGGATCATCCTGATCTACTTCACGGTTTACAGCAAGAAGGTGGCATGGGACGCTGGGGCCGGTTGGGGACCAAGGTACCAGGTCGTCATCCTGCCCCTGGTGGTGCTACTGGCAGTTCCATTGATCAAGAAAGCGGTCGAGGATCGCCGTCGCTGGGCGACGTATGCTCTTGTCGCAACCTTCGTCCTCGGAGTCGGCATCCAGATGCTGGCGATCCCTAAGAACTTTAACTATTACCTTGGACTATTCAGATTCGAGATCGTCACGCAGATGCCGGACAAGGGGGCCCAATATGGCGGCGGTGACTACTTCCCTTACGCGGCAGGACTGAGCGACCACAATTCCATCACAGCCACGGTGTGGGCCTGGCCTTTCAGCCCGATCCTCGCGCACGCCTGGCTGCTTTCCGCCGACGCTCTCTATCTGGGCAGGCCCTACCTACAGCCGTTGGAGTTTAAGGTCCTCGGTATGCCTCCCTGGCGTATGATGGGTATCGACCTGCTGCCACAACATCCCACGGACGGACTTGGCTTGGATTTCTGGTCCACCATTCTCTTTACCGACTATCCATCTCACACACGGCTCCTGATGGGGGCCTTTGTGGTGCTGCTGGTGCTCGAGACGGCAGTGGTGATGTTCGGATCAAAGCTAGTAGCTCTCTTGACCGGGAGGTCGTCCTTCAGGTCCCGGACCATGCAAGCGTGGATAATGTGCGCGACCGCGATCTTCTTGCTGTTCGATGGCATACATTTCCTTCTGTAGCCGCAGGCTTCAGCCTGCGCGTCCTCGTTGGGGAGAGTCCAACACTCCCACGAAGACGCGCACCCTTAAGGGTGCGGCTACAACGTGGTTCGACCACCACTCGCCGTCCTACCTCGACCTGGCCAGCGTCGCACTGCTTCTTCTGCTTACCATCGTCTTCGTCTGGCCAGTGGCCGGGCTGGGCTATCTGCCCAACTCCACCGACTTCATCCTCCAGTACTACCCGAACCTGGCGTTCCTGGGCCACAATCTGAAGGTCGGCGAGATTCCACTCTGGAACCCGTTCCTCTTTGCCGGCACGCCCTATCTGGCCGATCCGCAGTCCCAACTGCTCTACCTTCCCGACTGGCCATTTCTCATCTTGCTTGATACCGCCACGGCGGCGCGGGCCATCCTGCTGACCCACTTCGCTCTGGCAGCGGTCGGCATGTATGCGTACCTCAGAACAATCCAGCTGCCACGTCGGGCTGCATTCCTGGGTGCTGCCGTGTACGGGCTCGGTCCCTACGCCATTCAGTTGGTCGCCTGGGCCCCCATGCTGATGAGTCTGGCCTGGATGCCATGGGCGCTGCTGTTTGCGGAGCGCTCCCTGCAGCGGCGCAGCCTGAGCTATGCCGGTCTGGCGGGAGCGGTCCTCGCACTGCAGTTCTTCAACGGCTGGCCCCATGGCAGCTACATTACGGCCTTTCTCTTGCTGGCCACCTTTCTACGGCACCTGGCCAGCGAGCTAACCACCGTTCGGGACTGGAAGCCGGTCCTGACAACCGGCGCGGTGGGCGCGGCCGTCGGAGGTAGCGCGCTGGCCTTCAGCTCTCCCCTCTGGCTGCCGTTTCTCGAGTACTGGAGCCGCTCCACCTACATAACGGACCAGGGGCTCGCGGCTGCCGGGCAAGGTAACGTGACGGTGCTCGCGCTGCTCGGGGTTGGCGGAACGGAGGGCCATGGCGCCTACCTTGGTGCGACTGCCCTGGTGCTGGCTATTCTCGGCGCTATCTACGGCAGGGATAGGAGTCGAGCCTGGATGTTCATCGCACTCGCCGCTTTCGGCCTGCTTGTGGCCTTCGGGTCCAAGGCGCCGCTTTATGGCTTCCTCTACCAGTGGGTACCCGGCTTCAAGACGTTCCACATGCCGGGGCGCTTCATGGTGCTGTTCGCATTCTCAGCGTCCGTACTGGGGGCCATGGGAGCCCAAGCTCTATTCAAACTGAGCGGTCGGCGTACGGCGCTCACCGTGGCTAGCGCCGCTCTGCTTCTGCTGGTCCCTCTCGTCTATACTCTCGTGAAGATGCTTGGGATCGACGCACCTACCCTGTTGCTGGGAAACCTGCTTCATCCGGAAAACGGACCGTACCTCAACCCAGCCATGGCGAGTCAGGTTGCCGTGTCCGGAGTTGTCGCGGTCGCCTTCCTGGTCGCTCTCAGCACCAATCGCTTGCCGCGGACGGCGACCTTCTACCTAGCAGCCGTTATCGTTCTTGGCGACATCCTTCTCTTCCAGGGCAAGGACGCCCACTACTTTGGTCCGCCGCCCCCGATCTCGAGGTGGGCTTCCCCGAAGTCGACGATCGAGCGCCTGGCGAACGAAGACATGCCCTTTCGGGTCGCGGGCTTCCAGCAGAACGGTACCATCGACTTCATGTCGGACTTTCCCTTCAACCTCAACGCGGGGTTGGTCCCGCCCAATTTCTCGATGATGTACGGGCTGGAGGACCTCCAGGGCTACCTGCCGCTGCAGCTTCGCCGCTACGCCGACTACGTGGCGGCCATCAACGGCGGCCCCCAGGACTACCACTGGGCCATGATCTACAACTTTCAATCACCTCTGCTGGACCTGCTCAATCTGGGCTACGTCATGGTGAGGAACAACGCCGCGCGGCTACAGAACGTCACGGTCGCGACCAACCTGGATTTCAGCGATCCACGTAAACCCGTCGCGATCCACCCACACCCTTTGCTCGCGACATCCTTGCAGATTGACTCTTACCTGGGGAACGCGGTCGATCTGGAGGACGGGCACGTGGTCGCTCGGGTGCGCGTCACTGACAGCTCGGGACAGACGCACAGCTTCGAGCTGCGAGCCGGTATCGAGACCGCCGAGTGGGCCTACGACCGGCCGGATGTATTGGCGCGGGTGCGCCACCACCGCGCGCCGATCGCCTCGACCAGGGATCTTCCATCCCCCACCCACGTTTATGCCGCCAACCTGGTCTTCCCGCATCCGATCACGATTTCCGGGATCACGATTCAGCAGGTGGAGCCATCGGTTCATCTCGCCGTGCCGGAGGTGATAGAGGTCCCGGCGAAGCCGGTCGACCGTTACGAGAAGGTGGGCGAGCTCGACGGGGCAACCCTCTACCGGAACGGGCTGGCTCTCCCGCGGGCTCTCTTGGTGCAGGGGGCCGAAGTGGCTACCAGCCCGGAGGAGGCTCTGTTGAAACTGCAGTCGCCGGACTTTGACCCGAGGCGGGAGGTAGTGCTGGAAGGGGCAGGTGCTCCAGCGGCTAGGACCACCGGAACGGCTGACGTGGGCCAGGTCCGGATCGTAGCGAGCGGTAACAACAAGGTTCAACTGGCGGTGCATGCCACTTCGTCTGGATTCCTGTTGCTCAATGAGATATCAT
>JAJYKO010000666.1 GCA_021788565.1 Chloroflexota bacterium | reverse complement strand
CCATAGCGAACGATGGCTTCACTGAGCCTCTGGCAAAGCAAGCCGACTCTTGCCAGTTAGATCGAGACTCTGCTGGATGATTGTCCTCTTTCGACGACGTTGTCAAGGGTGGAAGGCGGAGAATGGTCTGACCGGGGACACCAGGGGACGGAAAGTGGGGTCCCCGGCTACACCCGCTTTAGCCCGCTGATGGGAATGGGCCAGGCCAAGCGCTCCGTATCTCCTCCAAAGTCTGGCAACGCAACTACGCCTTTCGTATGAGCCTGCCTGTGATTGATGCTGTGCTTCTGCACCCGGAAGTTCATCCATTTGTCCCAAGCTCAGCCATCAACAATCCCGATGCACTCGCCGGGTGAATGGGTCATAGTGACGCTGGGCGGTTTTTATTTGCGGGTGACTGGCGTCACCAACATCGAAGGAGGGCGAAATGGAGTCCAAGTGCGCGACCTGCCCGATGCGGGAGAGGGCAGAGAAGAACCCGCGAACGTTTCTGGCAATGCTCTGGCGCTTCCACACGAAGTTTTGCCCCGGGTGGAGGGCCTACCAGCGGGAGTTGGCGAAGGGAAAGCCCTAGCCCGCGGCGGAATGATTCGCTGCACGACGGCAAAGTCGGGGGGTGAACGAAGGAGCACATCATGACGGGCATCAAGGCTTTCATCAAAAGGTACCCGGTGCTGACCTACTTCGCCCTGACGTTTGCCATCTCCTGGGGCGGCATCCTGCTGGTAATCGGCGGACCTGGCGGCGTCCCGGGCACCCCGGAGCAATTCGAGCGGCTGATGCCGTTCGCGATCCCGGCGATGCTCGGAGGCCCCAGCGTCGCGGGCCTCCTGTTGACCGGCCTCGTCGATGGACGGGCAGGCTTTCGCGCGCTGCTCTCCCGGTTACTCAGCTGGCGGGTGGGCGCTCGCTGGTACGCGGTGGCGCTCCTGACCGCCCCGCTCGTGTTTATGGCGGTACTCCTCGCGCTTTCGCTCACCTCCCCGGTATTTCGCCCCGGCATACTCATCACTAGCGACAAGGTGCCCTTCGTGGTGCCCGGTGCCGCGGCGGCGCTTGTGGTGGGCTTCCTGGAGGAACTGGGCTGGACGGGGTTCGCCATCCCCAGGCTGGGGCTGCGTCACGGTGTCCTGACCACCGGGCTCATAGTGGGGGTGCTGTGGGGAGCGTGGCACATCCTTACGAACGACTTGTGGGGAGGAGGCATTTCCTCCGGAGAACTCCCCCTGACCCTCTTCGTGACCGTGAATGGCTTCGGTTTTCTCGTAGGGCAACTGCCGGCCTTCAGGGTACTCATGGTCTGGGTCTACGACCGTTCCGGGAGCCTGCTGGTGGCGATGCTCATGCACGCGAGCCTCACAGGCAGCACGTTCATCCTCGGTCCTCCCGCGTTATCAGGTGTGGCGCTCTTGACCTACGGCTTCGGAGTGGCTGTCGTGATGTGGGCCGTCGTCGCAGCGGTCGCCGTGGCCAGCGGCGGGCAGCTCTCGCGACAACCGTACCGGAGGCTGGCGGCTTGAAAAAGGTAGCCCACCTACAACCAAAGCCAAGATACAAGGAGGAAATCGCACGTGAAATCCGTCACCGCGTTCGTCGGCAGTCCGCGCAAGGGAGGCCACACCTATGCTGCCACGCGCCAATTCCTTGACCACTTGCAGTCCTTCGGTGACGTCCAGGGTGAGATCGTCTTTCTCGGCGAGTGTAGCCTTGGCGTGTGTCGCGGCTGCAAGGCGTGTTTCGAGCGGGGAGAGGAGCACTGCCCGCTCAAGGACGACCGGGACCTGCTCATCGAGAAGATAATGGCCTCCGATGGGGTCGTCTTCGCCTCGCCGATCTACTCGTTCCAGGTCTCCGCGATCATGAAGACGTACCTCGACAGGCTCGGCTTCCTGTTCCACCGTCCGCGCTTCCACGGGAAGACGTTCACGCCCATCGTCGTCCAGGGGTTCTACGGAGGTGACAAGGTGGTGAAGTACCTCGAGTTCGTAGGGGGCGGTTTGGGCTTCAACGTCGTCGAGGGCAGTTGCATCACGGCCCTCGAGCCGATGGTGGAGAAGGAAAGGTCCAAGATGGACAAGGCCCTCGCCAGGCAGGGCAGGCGCTTTCACGACCAGTTGCTCAAGCCAGCCTATCCCACGCCGTCGCTCTTCCAGCTCGTGATATTCAGGATGAGCCGCATGAGCGCGAAGCTGCTGGCCGGCGACGAAAACCGGGACCACACCTACTACCGCGATCAGGGTTGGTTTGACTCTGACTACTACTACCCGACCAGACTTGGCCCGCTCAAGAAGGCTATTGGAGCGACCTTCGACTGGAGGGCGGCCCGCACGTCCAAGCAGAGGGAGTGCGGGTAGCCGGCTCCTCAGCGGAGCGCCGGTAGTAGTGGACTTCTCCCACGCCAAGACCGCCGTATCGCCGCTGATTCCAGTGCCTATCTGATGGGGTGATGCCGTGGTTGGGGCAATGGCAATCCACTATGCGGCACTCGCGTGAGCCTGACTTGGCGCTGGTAGCAACGTCGGAACGCGCGTTCAGGGTCGCAGACTCGGCCCCACCCTGAGCCTATCCTGCACTGTTCCCTGACTGACGCCATCCTCAAGACAGAGGTTTTCAGCAGGGGCATCTATGGGTGATGCATTACCAATCGGGGAAGACACGGGGGTGCGACGAGGCGAACTGAGCCACGGATGGAGGCGGCTCGCGATATCCTGCTCGGCTTCCGCTTCGGACTGACGGCAGCTTGTCAGCATCACTGCTGTCAGCGGCCCGGACAAACAGCTTTGGCAACAGCACGGAAATGGGACTCAATGGTCGAAGGCGTGCGTGGGGACAGGCTCAATTTGGAAGAAAGCCGGTCGGGGTGCCCAGACTCGAACTGGGGGCCTCATGGTCCCAAACCAGCAAGCCCAAAACCCGACCGCAAGGCCTAATGGTTGGCCACTTTGGGCAGCCATCCGGCTTCTGGTTCGCGCATACCATAAGGTCTATGGTCGCAGGGGAAGTGTAGCTCCGGCCGGGAGTGGATCACAAATCCTCGGGGCCATCATATTGACGACACCTCGTTGCACATAAACCTCGGTGCGGTTCAGGCGCCTAGCGGCAGCCTTGCGTTCTCCTTCATTGTGCGTAGCAGTGGTGACACGCATCTCCAAGTCTACTGCCACGATCCACGATCCAAAAGATTTGCGGAAGTCCTCGAGCTTTCACGGCACCTTCGGGCGGGATTCACGATGGACTCGCGTGGAGCACCGCTGGTTTCAGAGGGACAAACGAAGAATGACGACGGGCTTCGTGGATGGTGGCGCCCGTCACGATCTCGTCACGATCTCGTCACGCTCGGCGAGTACAGTACCGCCTGTGGACCGTCGCGACTGGGCCAGCCCGAAGTAGCCTTTAGCCTTCCTCTAGCCGAGAGGAGGAAACTCGCGGCGTGGCCCAAGAGGGATGGAAGTGAGAAGCGGAGTAGCGCGGGGGGCCTTGTCTAGCAGCTTTGCTTACCAGGATGCTCCCTGGCGAAACCCTACCGTGGAGGGAGGAGAGGGAGGCAATCGTCAGCTTGGAAGCGTGATCCGCACCGGGACCAGCCACCCCGGCCGGAACGGCCGACTTACATCTCACACTTTGGGAGGGGTGGAACCATGAGACGCTTCAAGAGACTTCTCGTGGGCTGCGCTATCCTGGCAGCCATCGCGATTCCCGCGGCTCCGGCATTCGCAGACGGGGGCCAATACTGCTACCAAGCCGGTGACGGTACGTTGTGTATCAGCGGCGGCAGCGGAGGCAACCCCGACGGGACCGCTGGGGGTGGGGCCTGGGTGGGTAACGGCAGTTTCACGATCACGGGCCTAGGAGGAATAACAGTTCACGAGGTCTATGCTGGCGGCGGCATTGTGGGCGGACCGGGCGGCGGCACCGACGGCTATGCCGGACTGTTTTGTTACCCCTTTAATGGCGTTGAGACCTGCTTCACAGGTAACGGCATCCCGGCGCCCAACTAGCACCTTGAACAGCAGAGGAACCCGGAGCCCAAGGTTCCGGGTTCCTCGTTCAGCCGGACCCGCAGCGGTCACCGGGTCCACCGGCTCGCGTGAGTTGGTTAGAGCTTGCTTCAACTGTGCAGCATGTTGAGGAGAAAGGAGCGAGTCATGAGGCATCTCCTCGTGGTTCTGGCA
>JAJYKO010000665.1 GCA_021788565.1 Chloroflexota bacterium | reverse complement strand
GATCCATCGGTCATCCTCCATAATGTGGTTCTTGCATATGTATAATACCCCAACAAAGAGCGTGCCGCCCTTCGCCGGTATTCGATCGTCCGCTTGCGCTTTCCCAGCTGGTGGGCGATAATAAGCCATGCGAGGCGAACAAACGTTCTACGCGAAAAGCACATTGGAGCTGAGCCTATCTTCTGCTATGATGCCTCCGCCCTCTGAGTCAGTTGCGACAGGGTCGCATTTCTGGCGTCATCACTTCGCAGACCAACTCGGCCCCCGGCGGTTCCCAGGAGGTAGGTTGTGGTAGTAAAGGTAGTAGGCGAGGGCCGGAAGCAGGGCTTCCGGACGGCCTCGATGTTCGAGGACCCCGATCCTCAGCAACTCGTCCTTGCGTGGGATGAGCAGAAGTCCCAGGCGAAGGCGCCGAGGCCTACAAAGCCAGCATCCTCGAAGAAGGCCGCCGAGAGCGATAAGCGAGACACCGGGAGCAAGAAGCAGGAAGCGCACTCCGAGAAGAGTTCGGCGAAGGGCGACAAGCCCGAGGCGAGGGCCGAGAAGCGAGGAGCGGACCAGAAGAGCAGCTCGCGACCTGCGCCTCAACCGGCGAGCCGTACCGGGACGGAGAGGCCGGAGCGCTCCTCGCAAACCGGGCGGGCGACCCAGCGAGCCGCCTCTACGGGACGTAATGAGCCAGCCCTCAAGTCTAGAACTCGGTCATCAGTCAGCAGTCATCGGTCACCTACTTCGCACACCGAACAGCTGGAGCCCCGGACTCAGAACTTAGAACCCAGAACTCAGACCTCATCACTGAGTACCCCTCACTCATCACCTGTGACTTCGCCGAACGGGAATGGCAACGGCCACGACTCCGGAGCGTACACGGGCGAGCAGATCCAGATCCTGGAGGGGGTTCAGCACATCCGGCAGCGCCCAGGCATGTACATTGGCACCACGTCCACTTCTGGTCTCCTCCACCTGGTTTACGAGGCCATCGATAACGTCGTGGATGAGTTCAACGCAGGCTACGGCTCCCAGATGTGGATCTCCATCGACTCTGACGGCCGTGTGACCGTCAGGGACGAGGCGCGTGGCATTCCCATCGATCCCAAGGAGTGGGGCGGCACGGTGCTGCCCGCGGCCACCTGGATCTTCATAAAGCCCTTCACGGGCGGAAAGTTCGAGCAGGGCGCCTACAAGCAGGCGGGAGGCCTCCACGGCGTCGGCCTCACGGTCATCAACGCCCTTTCCTCTGAGCTCGAGGTGGATATCTGGCGGGACGAACAGCACTTCCGTCAGCTGTTCCATGAGGGTCAGGCGCTGGACTACAGCCTGGAGCCGTGCAGCTCCTCAATGCATGGTACCCAGATCAGGTGGCTGCCGGACCCGACGATCTTCGACGAGGACGCCACTTACGATGTGGAAACGCTGCTCTCCCGGCTGGAGGCGACGGCCTGCTTGAACCGTGGCCTCTGCATCGACCTCTCCTACTGGGACGAGGAAGTGGAGAAGCAGATCCACAGGGTCCTGCATTCCCAGAACGGACTGGCCGACTACGTCAAACAGCTGATCCCATCCGGTGCTTCTCCGCTATTCCGGCAGCCCATCTCCATCGTCAAGTCGAAGGACGACGTAGCGGTCGAGGTGGTGCTCCAGCCTGACAGCGGCTACAAGACCCAGCTTCTCTCCTTCGCCAACGGGGTTCGGACTCCCGATGGGGGCACTCACGAGACCGGCTTCAAGGCCGCGCTGACCAAGGTGGTCAACGACTACGCCCTCAAGACCAACCTGATCAAGGACCGATCGAAGGAGTCGCTCAAGCCGGACGTGATCCAACAGGGGCTATCCGCGATCATCTCGGTGAAGCTGGCGGACCCCCAGTTCCAGGGTCAGACCAAGAACCGCCTGAACAACGCCCCGGTCGAGGGCATCGTGCGCTCGGTGGCCATCGAAGGTCTCGTCGAGTGGTTCGAGACGAATCAGGGCCAGGCCAAGGAGTGGTTGAAGAAGATACACCTCGCGCAGAAGGCCCGGAACGAGGCCCAGATGGCCGAGGAACTGGCAAGGACAGGGCAGAAGAAGGGCGGCGAGCTCATCGACGTCTCGCTATCCAAGAAGTTCGCGGCCTGCAACGGCAACGATCCATCTCGGAACGAGCTGTTCATAGTAGAAGGCGAGAGCGCGGGTGGCAGTGCCAAGCAGGCTCGCAGGAGCGAGTTTCAGGCGATCCTCGCCCTGAAGGGGAAGCCACTTAACGTGGCCAACGCCTCCCTCCAGCGGATCCTGGACAACGAGGAGATACGGACGATCATCTCCGTGGTCGGCACCGGCACGCGTCACGTATTCGACATCGAGCGGTTGAAGTTCCACAAGATCATCCTTCTGTCCGACGCCGACGTGGACGGGAGCCACATAGTGTGTCTGCTGCTGACCTTCTTCCATCAAGAGATGCCCGGGCTTATCGAAAACGGCCACGTCTACCTTGGCTGTCCGCCACTCTACTCGGTCAAATACAAGGGGAAGATCATATGGCTGACCGACGACGAAGCGAGAAAGCAGTTCCTGAAGCAGCATCCGGACGCAACAAACCTGGAGTTCAAGCGATACAAGGGATTGGGTGAGATGAACGCCTCGGAACTGCGCGAGACCACGATGGACCAGTCGAAGCGGGTACTGCGGCGGGTCACGATGGAGGACTCGGCCGTGGCCAGCAAGCTGGTGAACGACCTGATGGCCAGGGAGAACGCCGAGGCTCGCCGAGCTCTTCTGGCTCGTCAGGCGAAGCACCTCGCCATGGCCGGCAACCTGGACGTGTAAACGAGCTATTAGCAGTTAGCTGTTAGCGATTAGCCATCAGTTGCCAGCTAACAGCTAATTGCTAATCACTATTTGCTAATCGCTGGTGACAATGGCTAACGATATTCTGGTACCGGAACAGGACATACGGGATGAGGACTTCGCGGTCCTGTTCCCCCGCAACTACGCTCAGTACATGGCCGCGACCATCGTGGATCGCGCTATTCCAGATGCCCGCGACGGGCTCAAGCCCGTCCAGCGGCGCATCCTCTACTGCATGTACGTCAACGGCTACCGCTCCAACAGGCCGACCATCAAGTCGGCCAAGGTGGTCGGCCAGGTCACGGGCGACTTCCATCCCCACGGAGACGCCGCCATCTACCTGACCATGGCGCGCATGGCCCAGGACTTCACCCTTCGCTATCCGCTCGTCGAGGGACAGGGCAACATGGGCTCCATCGACAATGATCCGCCGGCTGCCTCACGCTACACGGAGGTGCGACTGACCCCGCTGGCCGAGGTGCTGTTGGGCGACGTGGACGAGGAGACCGTCCCGCTGATCCAAACCTATCTTCAGAACCCGAAGATCCTGGAGCCGCTTTACCTCACCGGACACCTGCCCCCGGTGGTGAACCCCATCAGCGGGGTTGCCGTGGCAATGGCGACCAACGTACCCCCCCACAACCTCACAGAGGTGCTGAACGCCGCCATCGCCATGCTGGATAAGCCCCTCACGACCATTGAGCTGATGCGCTTCATCCAGGGGCCGGACCTGCCCACTGGAGGTCACATATTAGGAGAGGATGGGATCAAGGAGTACCTGGAGACCGGAAAGGGCCGCTTCACCATGCGCGGCACTGTCCGACTGGAGGAGAGTCCCAAGGGTCAAGCCCTTGTGATCACCGAGATCCCCTACACGACCAAGGACCGAATCAAAGCGTCCATCGCCGAGGCCATCAACCAGCGAAAGATCGACGGCCTCATGCCCGAGATCCGCGACGAGTCGGATGAGGATCACGGTCTGCGGGTGGTGCTACTGCTCAAGCGGGACGCGGAACCAGCCCAGGTCTTGAACGCCCTCTACCGTCACACGGAGCTGCAGCTGAACTTCACCACCCAGATGGTGTTCCTGATGGGCCACCCTGGCAAGGCCGCTGTGGAGCCGCGTCAGGTTGGGATGGTTGAGATACTCACTCATTGGAACAACCACCAGCGAGACGTTCTGACTAAACGGCTGCAACATGAGTTGCGCAAGGCGAAGGAGCGGCTGCACATCGTGCAGGGTCTCATCGTCGGCGCTGCCAACGCGCAGCAGATCGTCAAGATCTTCCAGCAGGCGCCGGACAGGGCCGCGGCCAAGCTGGAGATCCAGAAGCGGTACAAACTCTCGGAGATC
>JAJYKO010000664.1 GCA_021788565.1 Chloroflexota bacterium | reverse complement strand
CGCCGGCCACGCGCTCCAACTGGACGGAGTTGTGGATTTCCTGGGCGCTGACCGCCGCGGCGGCTGTGGTCGCGGCCACCGTCCCGCCGCGGCTCCGGGAAGGGGCGGACGCCGCCACTGCCACCTACCCAGCGAACCCTGTAACTTCTTCTGCCGCATAGGCTGGCCAGGTAGCTCAGATGGTAGAGCAGCGGACTGAAAATCCGCGTGTCGGCAGTTCGATTCTGCCCCTGGCCACTAGCGTAACGCCCCGAATGACAACAGAATGGCGGTCGCGAGGCGCCTGTTCGCTGAGCAGGCGCTTTCGCTTGTGGGGCGGTTAATGGGCCAGCTCCCACACGCGACGGGCCGACTTGAGGAGGTCCTTGTGCGGGTCGAGAGCCTGTATTCCCACCTGAACGGGCTGGAGTGGCTCCAGGTCCATCGCACGCACATCTGGGAGGAGATCATAGCCGCACTGGCAGCGGTTGACGCGGCCCGTTACCGCACCAAGGTCAGCAAAGAGAAGAAGCGGAAGGGCACGAAGCTGTACAGCCCGACCGCACTCAACAACGCGGTAAAGGCGCGACTCGGCAAGGCTGGATGGAAGCCCAAGTATGCGACCTTCTGGACTACGGACGACGAGGCGCTCATTCGGGACACACTGAGCCTGGCGCCGGACGAGCAGAAGGACGCCATCGTGAAGGCCGGTAAGGAACCAATTCGGTCCTACAATCAGACGGATTTCGTCAAGGAAGACGTTCACGTGGAGGTGCAGCTCGGGAAGTACTCGTTCATTCCCTACGACTTGTTCGTCAAGCACATGGCGTTCTATTCGGCAGGGATTATCAAGGTCGGAGTGGAGATCGTTCCTTCCAAGACCCTTGGCAAAGGCATGTCGTCAGGTCCGGGGTATTTCGAGAAGGCCCTGTACGATCTGGTCCGGCTGGGGCGCGGAGTCCCAGCGATGCCACTGGTCCTTGTTGGCGTCGCGCCCTAGGCTGCGCCGGATCGCACCCGTTCGTTGATCTGAGCCAGGAAGAATCGCCACTGGTGGTGCTGCTTGAGCCACCGGTTCGTGAGGAGCTTGGCCGTAGCCGAACCGGCGGCGATGAAAGGCACCCACGATAGGCAAACGTCGAGAATGGTCAGGATGGCATCGGCGCGACCCAGCTTGAGAGCCAGCGACGCCTGGGACGCCTTGAGAACGTCTGCCAACTCGGCCTTGGTAGAGCATCTATCGGCGTATTCGTGGAGGAAGCGGCGGATCGCCGCTATCTGCGCTCGGGCCTCAAACGTCTCCACCAATTCGGCTGGCGATATGAAGAAGCCTGTCTGCAATGTGCTCTGGGCCAACGGCAGTGCGGTGAAGTCCCAGTCCGGCCTGCCACCCGCGCGGTACGCGATGATTGGAGGCGACGACAGGAGCACCTCCTCTCGCAGGCGCGCGGATCTAACTTCGAGCGCTGGTACCTCGATTTCCAACAGCCAGGAGGCGAGGCCAGCCGGACTCCGCGTTTGGCTCTGGCCCAGGGATCCACAGGGTGTGCCGAGCGCCTGTGCGGACAACGCTGCAATCCGCGGCAGATTGTGGAGCCGCTGCGCTGAAACAGCGAACGGTAGCCCGTGGCGGACGCAATAGTCCAAGTAGAAGACGTCCTGGAAATCCGGGACGTTGAGGTCGTAAAGTTCGGGAGTGGTTAGTGCCGAGAGTGACGCCGCCGGGCTTATTTCTGTTTCTGGATCAGTGATTTCCACCGTCCCCAGCCGCTCGAAGGCCTCGAACTCTCTAGCCCAGGCGTGTGTCCGAATCTCCTCCGGATGGAGGGCGTCGGCAGGTAGGAGCAAGTGATCCGTTGCGAGGAGACTGTGGAGAATGGAGCCCTGTAGCGGGTGCTTCGGGTAGTACGTCCAGTACAGGCCGAACTGCTCAGCCTGATAGTGGTCGAGGAACGCAATCGCCGAGGCGTCCGTCGGGTGACCCGCCGGGTTGCTCGCAGCGGGCGCTATGTCGCCCACAGGTCGCCGTTCTGCTCCCACGGCTTCTGAACCAAGGAGCTGTTCGCGGGCGGCTCGTAGATCGGGCGCGTACGCGGCCGGATTGGGAGCGTTCCGGCCGCAGCCTGCTCAACGCGCTCCCTGGCAATCTTCACGTACTGGGGCACCACGTCCGCGCCCGCAGCGCGTCGGCCACGCATCACGGCTGCGGCCAGAGCGGAGCCGACACCCATGTACGGGTCAAGAACGACGTCCCCGGGGTTACTGAGCGCGAGCACAAGCCGCTCAACTAACTCAACGGGGAACTGGCAGGGGTGGATCGTTTTCTCGATGTGATTGTGCTTGACGTTCGGGATGACCCACACATCGCCCGGATTCTTCCCAAGCGGATTCGCGGACGGCTGCCCCTTCTTGGGGCCCTTGTAGTGCTTCTTCCCCGGGTACTTCTGCGGAACTCGCACCGGATCGAGGTTGAAGACGTAGTTCCCCTGTTCGTCGTCCTTCGTGAACCAGAGAATTGTCTCATAGCGGCCGGAAAAGCGGCGTGAACTGTGCAGTCCGTGGCCGAAATGCCAGACCATCCGGTTTCGAAGACTGAGACCGCGGTCCTTGAAGAACGGGTAGAGCAGGATGTCCAGCGGATATACTTCGCTGTTGTCAACGTGGTTCCCCACCTGCCAGCAGACACTGCCTCCCGGCACCAGCTTGTCAATACAGAGGTCAATGACTTCATGCTCGCGCCTCAGATAGTCGCCTAGCAGAACGCGCTTCTCGTACTTCTTGCCGATGTTGTATGGAGGCGACGTAACCACGAGCTGCACCGACGCCTCAGGCATCTGACGCAGGAGGTCTCGGCAATCGCCTTGATAGAGGGTCGCGTCGGTCTCAGGGTGCCAGTGGCTTGAGACTGTAATTCGGGATCTCCCCGATGAAGCCGGTTTCACCGTAGCCGTCCGCCGTGCGTTCTTTGGCATCCTAAGCACCTCGCCCCAGATCGTTCCCTTGCGTGTTCACTAAGATAAGGGCTTGCACCGAATCTCCAACCGAATCGCCAGACATTATGCCGGCCACCGCCTCTATGCCCGTCGGACCACGCGCAGGTCACTGCTGCCGAGCCCGAGGCTGCACGCCACCCTCTCAGCGTCCTGCTCCAAGAACTGCTCCGGCGCGTGCATGGCGTAACGCCTCGTGGTCCCGGGGTGCGCATGGCCAAGGAGCTTCTGAAGCCGCGCTTCCGGGACACCGTTCATAACGGCGTGGACCGCGAACGTATGACGGGCATCATGTATGCTCGCCCCGGGAACGCCGGCTCTCCTGCATACGGCCGCCCATGCCTTCCGAGCGGGCCAGTAGGTGAACGGGAACACCTTGGCGTCGGGTTGGGGCTCGACGCGGGCGCGGTACCAATCAGCGAGGACCGGCACCATAGCCTCGCCAAGCGACAGCTCCCGGTTACGACTCTCCCGCTTCAGGCGCCGGCCGTAGCCCTCATGGATACTGAGCCGTCGCCCTCTTAGGTCCAAGTCGTCGCGCCGGAGCCCGAGAGCCTCGCTGATGGTGATTCCCGTCGCGAAGAGTAGCCCGAACAGCGGCCACCATTCGGCCGGGCACTGCTCCTGGAAAGCCGCCAGCTCCTCCCGGGTAAGCCACCGGGTGCGCCCCCTCGACTCGCGTTGATACCGTAGGCTCGGTCTCTCGACGGTCAGTTCCTTTTCACGGGCGCACCACGTCAGAAAGGCTCCAACTGCGGCCAGGTCGCGATTGATCGTGGATGTCGAGAGCGGCTTTCCCAGTTCGTCTGCGCGCATGCGCCGCAGCCGCTTGAACTCCGATACGAAGCCAGACGTCAGGTCGCCGACCTTGGCCTCAGCCGGCAAGAACTCGCGGACTCGCCGCCAACTGGTGCGATAGCGCTGCATGGATCTGTCGCGAACGCCGGTGTCGTACGCGCCCACCGTCAGAAACTCCTCCACGAGAGGTCCGAGGAGCGGCGACGTGCCCCGCTGAAGCAGGGCGTCCAACCGCGCCGGGAGCCGGTTGGCGTACAGCTCCCGGATCGTGACCTGGCCGGCCTTCAATGCCTTGAGCGCGTCCAGCCGGCCAAGCTCCTTGAGGTCAAGGACGAGCTGGTCGTATTGGCGCGCGAGGGCGGCGCTGCGCGTGCCTGTGGAGAGCTTGAGCACGCCGAGTTCCCGAACCTGCCG
>JAJYKO010000663.1 GCA_021788565.1 Chloroflexota bacterium | reverse complement strand
GGCGCCTATCAGCACGCGTTTTACGCTGCGCACGTCGCCCTGGACGCCGGCCTTCCTCACGACGTAGTGCAGGCCATTCTGACGCATACGGCAGAGGCACCACAGTTTCCGCCGACGTTGATCGCCAAGATCCTCTTCTACGTGGATCAGATCGACATGGCGGCACTGGGCGGGGATCGCTGGAAGAAAACCGGCATGGTGTATCGGTAGGCTGCGAAAGTCTGAGAACGAACTCTAGACAAGAAGGAACGAAAAGTATGGCAACTTCAAAAGGACAGCGGCTGAAGGAACTCATCAATGCTCGTGATGGGCTGGTGATGATCGGCGTATTCGACGGATTCAGTGCACGGCTGGTGGAGCGAATGGGATACCAGGCAGCCCTGGTGTCCGGGGCCGGGCTCTCGGAATCCCGTCTCGGTCGCCCCGACGTCGGGATTCTGGACCTGACCGAAAACGTCGCGGGTGTGAGTGCCATCGCGGCGTGCACGGACCTGCTGCTGATTGCCGACGGTGACACGGGGTACGGCAACGCCGTCAACGTGTACTTCACGGTTCAGGAGTTCGAGCGTGCGGGTGCCGCAGGAGTCATGCTCGAGGACCAGGTATGGCCAAAGCGATGCGGCCACATGGCCGGCAAGCAGGTAATCGCGGCAGAAGAGATGGTTGAGAAGGTGCGCGCAGCGGTCGAGGCACGCCGCGACAAGGATTTCGTGATCAAAGCCCGCACCGACGCGGCCGGGCCGCTGGGGCTGGACGAAGCAATACGACGCGCCAATCTCTATGCGGAAGCGGGCGCTGATCTTGTCTTCGCCGATGCTCTGCTCTCCGAGGAAGCTATCACACGTTTCGTGCAGAGCGTGAACGCGCCGGCAGCCATCAATATGGGCTTCGGCATCAGGCGGCGCGTCACCACACCACTGATGTCGGTCCAGGCGCTGCGCTCGCTTCGCGTCGCGGTTATCGACGTGCCGCGCATCCTCACGGCAGCGGCGATCCGAGGGATGACCAATGCGCTAACGACGTTCGGCGAGTCGGTCCAGACCGGCGAGGTCACCGATAGGCAAGACCTTGTCGTTTCTTTCGAGGAGCTCAACGATCTCGTGGGGTTCGGCGAGGTCCAGGAGTTGGAGCGGCGGTACTCAACCGAGGCGCAGTTGGCGGCCCAGTACAGGCCGCAGCGCGCGGCTTGATGGCGAGGGCCGCCTCATTTATAAGGACGGCAGTTTGAAATTTCGGTCAGCGGCGATCCTGAGCTCGCCGCTGACCAGAGGAGACAGAGTTATGATCGCAGATCGACGTATTCCAATCGCCGCGAGGATAGAACGGCTTCCATCTTCGCGGTACATGAACATCGCAGTCGTCCTCATCGCGCTGGGGACGTTCTGGGACTCGTATATGCTCTTTTCGATAGGGCCGCTCTCGGCGCACTTCTTCGCATATCTGAAGCAGACGCAACTCGCCGCGGAGCTGCCTCTGGCGCTGTTCCTGGGAACGTTCGTCGGGGCGGTAACACTGAGCACGGTGGCCGACAAGATCGGGCGGCGAAACGCTTTTGCCCTGGATCTATCCATATTGGCCATAGGTGACCTTGCGGCGGTATTCTCACCAAACGCCACCTTCCTTTTAGTTGCGCTCTTTGTGGCAGGTCTCGGCACCGGCGCTGAGCTGCCGCTATCTGTTACGTACGTACAAGAGTTGGTGCCCGCGATAAAGAGGGGGTGGACCAGCAGCCTCGAATTGGCTGTTGGATTCTTCGGCGGCACGGTCGGTGGCTTCGTCGCACTGCTTCTGGTGCCGGTGACTGTTCTGGGCGTTCCTGGCTTCAAGATCGCGCTTCTAATAGCCGCTGTGGGCGGGTTCTCTTCGCTCCTGATCAGATTGAGGGTCCCGGAATCACCGCGGTGGCTGGAGCGAGTCGGCAGACTCGACGAAGCGGACCGGGTGATGACATGGATCGAGGACCAGATTATGAGGGAAAAGGGGGTAGCGACGCTGGCGACTCCCAGGCCGATGGAGTACCCCGTCGTGCGCAAACTACCCGTAACGATACTCCTGTCCGGACAGTACATTCGAAGAACCATCAGCGCGTGGATAATCGAGCTGCTGCAGGGGTTTGGGGCCTACGGGTTCGCGACCTTCGTTCCCCTGATCCTGTTTGCGCGTGGCTATCCGATAGTGCACGCCCTGGAGTACACGGCCATCATACAGATAGCCTATCCCGTGGGGACCACAATCTCGGCGTTCATCACCGACAGGATACAGCGGAAGTGGGGTATGGCCATCCTGTACGCGTTGAACGTTCTGGCCGGGGTGGGTTTCCTGTTCGCGAACTCGGTTCCGCTCATTCTTACCTTCGGCTTCCTCACGGAGATGTTCATATTCCTGGATGGTCCGTTGCTGCACACCTATGAAGCCGAGATCTACCCGACCGGCGCGAGGGGGCGGGGCGCCGGGATAAGCTTTTCCCTTAGCAGGCTCGGGGGATTCCTGGCCCCGCTGGTGGCTTCCTTCATCCTCGCGTCGAACGCGGGGGCCACTGGAAGTACCCTGCTGATAATCATGGCCGCGGTAGCCTGGGTTATTTGTGCCCTGACGGCGGCGGTGGTGGCTGTGGACACGACGAACATCACCCTGGAGGGCCTGGAGGAGGAGGCCGAACAAGCGGACGAGGTGTCTGGGAAGGCTGCGTAGTCACGCCTCAGTAGCAGAATAACGGCGATGCGAGGCAAGGACGACACCTCGCGTCGCCGAGATCTCGAAGGGGCTGCCGGCAACGCCTGAGCTGCTGAACGCCGAGAATCCTATCCGCCTTGAGAGTACATTCTACGCGGCAGGCCTATCATTCCCTGAGCCTCAGCGCGAAGTGGATCGCCTGCTCGACCTCTGGCATCTTGTCCTGCCTTAACCGGACGATCAACGTGTCGAGACAATCCCTGCGGACCGATTGAAGGTTGTCCAGACTTACCGCACACGGCTCCGGGACTCCATCCGAGCTTGGCGTCAGCTTCACGAAGGTGGGGATGTCACGAACGTGGGTTGTCAGCGGAGCCGCCGTGAGCCAGGTCAGGATTCCGTAGGCTTCGTCCCTGGCCAGCAGCAGCACCGGCCGGCGTCCCCATGGTTGCGGCAAGTTTGCCCACCAGATCTCCCCTCGTCTCATTTCCAGGGAAGATCCGCCATGTGCTGGCGCGTCACATCGTCGGACCAGCCAAACTCTTCCTCGGTTTGTGGATCATCCAGATAGCTTCTGACGTAGCGCTCGACCCTCTCTTGCTCCTCGACCTCCCGGAGCGCATCCTCCAGCAGGCGTCGGACGAGAGCGCTGCGGCTCTCGTCCTTCTTCATCAGTTTGTGATCCAACGCTTCCAGCAGATCCGCGGGCAGGCTAACCGTGAGCCTACTTGTCCCCCCCATACCCCCTCCAGGTTCGTCACCTTCTGTGCATACTACTCGCATACTAAAGTATGACACTCGTAGGCATTCACCGCAACTGCTCACGCATGCCGGCTACACGCCTGACCTTGAAGGGCCATGGCCGAAATCAGCCGGGCGAAGAACCGCAGGGGTTCGCGTCGACTTGAACCGCTACGAAGAGGGCGCCGAGCAATGCCGCGATGGCCGGGGGCACGGTACGACCGTACATCGCAAACTGTTCGTGTGCGCTGAACCTCTGAGCCCGCCAGCCGTGACCGGCCAGCCAGGCGATCAGGTCTGCGACTGATGCATCCGACTGCGCGGACTCCGTGAGCGACCTGAGCCGGGCCAGGGTCGGCTGGTCGATCACGCCGCGCGCCAGTGATGGAACCAGTGATTCGGGTATCGTCCAGGCTGGCGGCTCGAGGGCGAGTCGGCTTCCGGCGGCTGACAGTTTCCCAACCCGCTCCATGAGGCTTTCGCGATCGTTCTCCGTGAGGTACATCAGGATGCCCTCGAGCAGCCACGCGGTTGTCTCGTTGGGTTGGAAGCTGGCATCCAGCAACGCCGCCGGCCAGTCTTCTCGCAGATCGATGGGCACGATGGCACGCCAGCACGTCGACGTTGCGTGTTGAGAGGCCATTACTCGCTCCTTGAACGCGAACACATCCGGCAGGTCCACTTCGAAGAGGCGCACTGTTTGTGGCCAGGCGAGCCGGAACGCACGGGTATCCAACCCGGCCGCCAGGATCACCACCTGGCGACAGCCG
>JAJYKO010000662.1 GCA_021788565.1 Chloroflexota bacterium | reverse complement strand
GGAATCAATTGGCTCGCGTCCTTGGTACCCAGTTGTCGCTTTATGAAGGACTCGGCCAGGTCGCCCAGCTCAGCGGCGGCAGGGGCAATCACGGCCAGGGGCAGCAGACGGACGGCATCCCACCCGAAGTACCATGATAGCCCTTCACAACATATGAGGCCACCGACCAGGCCTCCCGCGGCACCTTCCAGGGTCTTGCGGGGGCTAATGCGATGGAAAAAGCTGTGACGGCCGATGGCCCTGCCGACGAAATAGGCCGCCACGTCGGTCGACCAGGTGACCCCAAGCACCAGAAACAGCCACCTATCCCCCAACGGCATTCCCCGTATGGAGATCGTGTACGACAGCAGCAGGCCGGCATAAAGGGGCGGGAGCCAGGTAACGGCCCAGTCGAGCAGACTCCCGTCGAGCATGTTGCGGAAGAGCAGGTAGATCAGCGAGAGGGCAAGACAGAGAACGAAAACGTCTGAGGAGACCTCGCCGATTTGGAGGTAGCCGCTGAGAACGAGGACGATACTGAGGACGATGCCAAACGGCCACAGAGGAGCGTAGCCGGCCCGGCGAAGCAGTGAATAGAACTCCCAGGTTGCGAGCAAAGAGATGGCAACCGCCGCGGCCAGGAACCAGTACCCGCCCGCGGCGACCGCAAGTAACAACAGTGGCGCCAGCACAATGGCGCTTAAGACTCGCTGAGCAAGCAACTTCATCTCCGCCGCAGCGCTGTGGACTCGTGACCTGAAGGCTAGGAGCCTGGGTTGGGACAACCCAGGCGGCTTCCCGACCGACCGCCGGCGTTGGGGACAACGCCGGCTCCTGGATGCTAGATCACGAGTAACAGGACATTAGCCCAGCGCCCCGAACCTTCGCTGCCTGCGTCCGTACTCTAGGATAGCCTCGTGGAATTCATCCTTGCCGAAGTCCGGCCAGAACACCGGGGTAGACCAGTACTCGGCGTAGGCGGTCTGCCACAGCAAGAAGTTGCTGATCCTCATCTCGCCTCCGGTTCGGATCACCAGGTCGGGGTCCGGCTCACCGGCCGTGTACAAATGGGCGGTGACCAGATCCTCGGTGATCTCTTCCGGTGGAATCCCCTCCTGGACTATGCGCCGGAGGGCGTCGACGATCTCTGCCCGACCGCCGTAGTTGAGGGCAACATTCACCACGATCCGATCGTTGTCCTTGGTCCGTTCCACGGCCCACCGAATCCGCTTCAGCAACTGCTCGTCCAGACCGACCGTAGATCCCACGTGCCGTAGGCGAGCGCCGTTCTTATTGAGGTTCTCGGTCTCGCGGTCGATCACCTGGCTGAGCAGGCTCATCAACCCCGACACTTCCTCCATTGGCCTGTTCCAGTTCTCGGTCGAAAAGGCGTAAAGGGTCAGCATCTTGACGTCGTGCTCGACCGCGGCCTCGATGATCCGCTTGATGTTGTCAGTACCGGCACGGTGCCCAGCGAGTCGGGGTAGCCCTCTCTTGCGGGCCCATCGGCCATTTCCATCCATGATGATGGCGATGTGAGTCGGAACCTTGTCAGGGACGACGGTTTGCTTCGCCGCCCTCGTGCTCCACGGAGCGCTAACCATTCGCGGCTCCCTCTAGAGACAGCGGGAGGAGTCTAGAACTCCATGATCTCCTGCTCTTTGTGCTGCCCAACCTCGTCGGCCTGAGCTACATAGGAATCGGTCAGCTTCTGAAGCTTCTCGGTTCCACGCTTCAGGTCATCCTCAGAGATCTGCTTATCCTTTTCGGCCTTCTTCAGGTCCTCGTGAGCATCGCGGCGCACGTTCCTTATCGCCACTCTGCCCTCCTCGGTCCTCTTGTGCACTATCTTCACCATCTCCCGACGTCGCTCTTCGGTGAGTTGGGGGATGGCGAGCCGGATCACCTTGCCGTCGTTCGTGGGGTTCAGCCCCAGATCGGACTTGAGAATCGCCTTCTCGATGGTGCCGATGGTGTTCTTGTCCCAGGGCGCGATGACAAGCAGTCTGGGCTCAGGAGCACTTATGTTGGCGAGGGCATTGATTTGCGTTGGGACCCCGAAGTAGTCCACCTGAACCCTGTCCAGCAGACTCGGCGAAGCCCTGCCGGTCCTGACGCTTCCCAGTTCATGCTTCAGGTTTTCGATGCCCTTCTGCATCTTTCTTTCGGTGCCCGTCAGCACATCGACTATTTTGTCTTCATTCAGTTTGTCGGTCATTGGTTGATAGCCTCTCTCACCATGAAGGGACCGAGACGGCCCCCAGATGACTATCGATCTTCTGTCGTAACTCCCGGCGCCACCAGTGTGCCGATATGCTCGCCCGCGAGGATGCGGCCCATAGCCTCGCCGTTGCGAAGGTCGAAAACGATGATCGGCAGGCTGTTCTCCATGCACAACGACAGGGCGGTCGTATCCATGACGCGTAGCCCCAGTCTAATAGCCTCCATATAGGTCAGCCGATCCAGCTTCGTGGCCCCCGGGTTTCGCTGGGGATCGTCGTCGTACACCCCGTCGACTCGGTTCTTGGCCATGAGCAGCACTTCAGCCCCTATCTCGACGGCCCGGAGCGCCGCCGCCGTATCTGTTGTGAAGTACGGGTTTCCGGTACCCGCCGCGAAGATCACGACTCTGCCCTTCTCCAGGTGGCGTATGGCGCGACGCCGGATATATGGCTCGGCAACTTCGGACATAGTAATAGCGGATTGAACCCGGGTGAACACACCCAGCGACTCCAGCGCGTCTTGAAGGGCCAGCGCGTTGATCACGGTAGCCAGCATGCCCATGTAGTCTGCCGTCGCCCGGTCCATGCCCTGCCTGGCTGCCGATACTCCCCGCCAGATGTTGCCACCGCCGATGACGGTGGCCACCTCAACTCCGGTTCGCTGCAGCTCCGCGATCTGATCGGCGATATAGGCAACCATAGAGGGATCGATGCCGTACTGCTGATCCCCCATCAGAGCCTCTCCGCTCAGTTTGAGCATGACGCGCTTGAAGCGCAGGTCACCCATGCTACATCCCTAGCTCGAACCTGGCGAACCTCTTGATCACGATATTCTCGCCGGTCTTCGCAATGGCATCCTTTACGAGAGCCTCGATGGACATCGACGGATCCTTGATGAACGGCTGCTTGAGCAGCACGTCCTCGTCCGCGACGTCCTGGCCATCGGCAGAGCCCCCTGAGGCCGCCTCGTTTCCGATCACCCTGGGATTGGTGGCCGCTACCTGCATGGCAATGTCGTGTGCCAGGCGCTTGAAGTCATCCGTTCTTGCCACGAAGTCGGTCTCGCAGTTCACCTCCACCATGGAACCGATGCGGCCGCCCGCGTGAATGTAGGAGTCCACCAACCCCTGCCTGGCAGTCCTCTCTGCCTTCTTCTCAGCCTTTGCCAGTCCCTGCTCCTTGAGAAACTCAGCAGCCTTCTTGACATCGCCGCCGGAGCTCTCCAGGGCCCGCTTGCAGTCCATAATGCCAGCCCCGGAAAGGTCCCGGAGCTCTTTAACCATCGTTGCGCTTATTTCCACCAACTGCTGTCCTCCTGCTTGACAGTCACTTCGAGTTCAGACCGTTGCATCTGGAAGTCGGGCGTGGCGCTGTGCCCGCTCGCGCCACGTCTCAACCCCGACGGTGGCCGAGAGAACCGCCTGGGTTGAGGACAACCCAGGCTCCTGGGCTTGAAACCACGAGTAACAGGGAGACTACTCTTCCGCTCCCGCGCTCCCGCTCTCCGCGGTATCGATTTCCGCGGTTGCGGTCTCCTGCGGCTCCGCTTCTTCGGCCGCGGGCACTCGAGCAGCGGCCATCTCTTCCAGCGAAACCTCGACGTCCGGCTTCACTTCTTCACCAGGCTCGGCCTCTTCGATGGCCTCTTCGTCGGCTGCCGCCTCCGCATCGGCCTCGGCCTTCGCGAGCTCCGCCTCGCGCTGCTGCGCGCCCTCGACCACCGCGTCGGCAATCTTGCCGGTCAGCAGCCTGATGGCCCGGATTGCGTCGTCGTTTGCCGGAATTGGATAGTCCACTACGTCGGGATTGCAGTTCGTATCGACCATGGCCACCAGCGGCAGAGCGAGTCTGCGGGACTCGGCGACGGCGATGCTCTCGCGATGAGGATCGACGACGAACACTGCGTCGGGCAGTTTAGCCAGCTCCTTCATTCCGCCGAGCAGCCTCGTCAGCTTATCTATCTCCTCCTGAAGAGCGCTGGCCTCCT
>JAJYKO010000661.1 GCA_021788565.1 Chloroflexota bacterium | reverse complement strand
CATTGGGTTCGGGTCCAGCGTAGCCATATGGACTTCGGCGACGCCGGCACCGATCAGGGCGTCAGTGCATGGCGGGGTGCGCCCAAAGTGGCAGCACGGCTCCAGCGTCACGAAGACGGTTGCTCCTGGGGCCAACTCCCCCGCCTGTCGGAGGGCCATCACCTCGGCATGAGCCTGGCCCGGAGGTTGGGTGTAGCCCTCTCCCACGATGCGGCCATCCCTGACAACCACGGCCCCTACCGCGGGGTTGTTGCCCGTGGATCCCCTGGCCATCTCCGCCAGCTCCAGCGCCCTTGCCATGTAGTCGATAGTCATTAGCTTATAGCCATTAGCTATTAGTGATTAGCAATTAGCTGTTTGCTATCGCCGCTTCGTAACAACAACCTGTCGGCCCCTAATAGCTAATTGCTCAACGCAAAGGCGGCCGCGAAGACACTAGCCTTCGGGCCGCCATTAGCAACCTGACTCGTGCCTTCTTCCATCCGGACTGTACCGTCGGCCCCGGGATTTCACCGGGTCTGCCTTTCGGCTCGCGGGCTCCGCACTTTCTGCGATACCGCCGATCGGGAATTGGCGTCTCCGCCTCACCCTGCCCTGAAGGACTTTATTCACTTTCCTCGGCTTGTAGTATAGGAAGCACTCAGATGTCTGTCAAGCTAGATCGCCTGACGGCACCAGGGTTTTCTCATCGCCGGCCTTCGCTGTCATTCCGAGCGAAGCGAGGAATCTCTCCATCGTCGTCACGCGGGCCGTAACCTCCCGAAGAAAGACCCTTCGCCGCGCTCCAGGGTGACAACGGGAAAGCCGTCCGCTCCTCTACAAAAACATGTACACTTCACGTCTCAGCCAGTATGATGGGCCGTGGCCCGTGGAGCGGAGTACCGCGAATCAACCGATAGTAGTCTGCGACGAAAAGCCCTGTGCTAGCAGGAGAGGAGGAGCGACGAGCGATGGAAGACAAGTCCGCGGTGTTGACGGAAGAGACCCGGGAACTCGCCCTGCGAGAAGGAGCCTATCTCTTCGGGGTGGCTGGCGTGGACCGGTTCGAGGGTGCGCCACGGGGACATCACCCCGCGGAAATCGTCAAGGGTGCGCGAACAGTGATCTCCATCGCCATTCCTCAGGTTGAGCAGGCCACCGATTGGGAGGAACTGTTCCAGGACTCCGAGATCCTCGGACCGGACCTCCGCAAGCCTATGCTCCAGGACTACGTCTACGCCGAGGTCAATTACAACTTCATCAATGACCGGCTCAACCAGGTAGCTCATCGACTCGCCCTCTTCCTTCAGGCGCAGGGCTACCGTTCTATGCTTTTCCCCGCCACCTTCGGCCCCGCCTACCAGTCCTACCACGACATGATGCCCGGCTGGATGGGTCTCTTTTCCCAGCGCCACGCCGCGGTGCGCGCCGGGTTGGGTGAGTTCGGTCTCAACAACGTGGTGGTCACTCCCGACTACGGCCCCAGGGTGCGCTTCAATTCGGTGATCACCCAGGCTCCCCTGGAGGTATCGCCACTCCTGCAAGAGAAGGCGTGCCTCGGCCGGGCCTGCGGTTTCTGCGTGGACCGTTGCGGAGGTCAGGCCCTTCGACTCCTTCCCGATTTCGACGAGTCAGAGGTATGGATGAACCCGGTGTCGCGCACCGATATGCCCCTGTGCCGCAAGCGCCGTAAGGAAGTATTTTGTTATGGGCGGTGCCTTCAGGTGTGCCCCGTGGGAAAACACACGGCGTGACGCCGTTAGGCACGCCTAGTCCGAGACCAGCTTCCCATGACCTGTCGGAGAATCGCGAACTCGCCAAGATGGTAAGTGCTGTGGTCGGCTACCAGCAGAAGCTCTCGGAAGATGGTCTGCCCATCCCCGTGCGGTATCGGCGAGTAGAGATCCGTCTTCGGGTCTCGCGCCAGTTGCTCCAAGCTCAGGAGATCCTCGTGGATGAGGTCGACCGTTCGCTGCCACGCGGCTGAGTCGGCCCTCTCGTCCTTCTTGGGCCAGTATCCCTCCGGCCATTGTGGCGAGACGTAGTTCGGGTCCCGAATGAACTCCAGGATATCCCGCTGCGCGCGCCTGATGTGTTCCAGCAAGTGCCACGGGGTGTACGGGACGTTCGGAGGAAACGCGTTCATGTACTCCTCCGGGAAGTCGGCGATAGCCTGATCCAGCGTCATGTGAGCGTCTTCCCACGACAGAACCCGCTCCAGGTACAAGCGGACCGCTTCATCAGATCCCACGGTGAACCTCCTTGCCGAGTGCGGAACGAACTCAACGAAATTACTGCAAGTGTCGTACTAACCTCGCGTTACCAGGGGATGGTTTGAGGATCAGGTCACAGTTCGGGCGGAAGCGACGGGGAGGGCGAGGCTCCTGCCGAGCCGCCACGTCGGTAGGAAACAGGCGGCTCAGCCGGAGCTTCGCCCTCCCGGACTGTCACTCCAATTCGGCTGCTCCACGAACCATGCCGTTACCAGCGCGTTTTCCCGGCGCACTTCTTGCCGCATTCCACTGCTGACGAGCGGAATTGAGTGAAAGGGGGCCTCGTCCAGTAAGGACCATCACCCGTAGTTGACCGGCTGGAGAAGGTGTGCGCAAACTTCGAGACGCATCATCCGAGTGTGGAGGTGTCACGGTGGCAACTTTCGTACTGCTAAGCACACTCACCGACGAGGGTGCTAAGACCATCAAGGGTAACCCGTCGCGGATCAAGGAGGTCAACGCGGAGTTGGAGAAGATGGGCGCCCACGTCGTCAACCAGTGGGCCGTCCTGGGCCCCTACGACTTCGTCAACATCGTGGAGGCACCTGACAACACGACCATCGCCAAGGTATCCGCCGAACTCTCCTCCCGAGGTACGATCAGGGTCGTGACGATGGCGGCGATCCCCATCGACCAGTTCATCGCCGGAGTAAAGTAAACTAGTCGAACAGCAAACAGGGCGGAGGCAGACGCTGGGCCGGCTCGGACCTCACTGCCCCGAGCCGGCCCAGCCCTCCTACAGGAGCATCGTTTGGCGCAGAGCCTCGGGCGCGGCACGGTGCCGTGCTTCAGCTTGCTCGCCTTCCTCGAATGTGTGCCGGACCTTAAGTACCCGACGCAAGGGGCGCCCTACTGCACCGTTGTAGGAACCTGGTAGAAGCGCAATTGCGCGAGCTTCAGCCCATCGTTGGTGTACTGCCAGTACCAGTCATCGGTGTTGCTTCCGAACAGCGGAACCCGAACCGTCTTTCCAGTGCTGGTGTCAACGTAATAGACGTACAACAGGTCTTGGGTAACGTTAGTGAAACTGCTCTTGCCGCCGTTCCTCACCAGCACCATCTGGTAAATGGAGCACCAAGTCGTGTCGGTGTTAGTGTCGGTGAAGCAGGTTTGGGTCGAGGATGACCCTCCGGGCGTCCCAAGGGCTCGAGCATACACGGAGTAGGTAGTCGTGCCGGTGTTGGTAGCATCAGCAGCGGGCAGCTGGAAGATAGCCGGCCCGTCAGTGCCATTGGCGTCCAACACCTGGAAATCGCCCTCTGTGAGCTCGATCTTTGTACCGCCTGAGAGCGGTACAAAGATAGTGTGGCCGTTGGCCCCGGTCATGTCTGCGGTCTTGTCCTTCGGTACGCCTATGATGTTCAGATTGTAGTGGGGGCCACTGGGGCCACCGTTCCCGGTGGTGGTTTGGCCCGCGTAGGCAATTGATCCGACGGCCGCTACCACGGCCAGCGCGAGGGCTACTGCGATAATCAGTCGCTTCATAGTCTCAATTATCCTTTCCTCTGTAGTTGGCGGATTGTCGTGATTCACGTCTGAAGACCCTTCTTCAGCCGAGACGAGGACGCTGAGGCTCGGCGCCGAAAGCGAGTGCTTCGCGTCCGAGGTCAGATTCCTAACGCATCCGCAACGGCATCACCTCCCTCGTGGACGACGAACTTTTGTGGCAGGGGAGAGCGAACGGAACTAACCATCAGATTGGTGGCATCCTTCACGATCAACTCCCCGCAACCCCGATGACAAGATGCGGGCGACGGCTCATCGCGTCCATCATGGGATAAGCCCGCGATCCACTCCCATCTACTACAACGAGAATCTGACACAATTGTTTCCTGATGAAAATCACGTGCAGTTTCAGTTCGTCAGTAGATTCACGGGGTTGACATCAACGACGCACACAGTAGTGCAGAAACATTACAGCGGCATGAAAAGTGAGCA
>JAJYKO010000660.1 GCA_021788565.1 Chloroflexota bacterium | reverse complement strand
GATATCAACTGCGACATGGGAGAGAGCTTCGGGGTCTACAAGCTGGGCAGCGACGAAGAGATGATGCGCCACATCACCTCGGCCAACATAGCGTGCGGCTACCACGGGGGCGACCCCATCGTAATGGACAAGACCGTCAAGCTGGCCATCCAGAACGGAGTTGGTATCGGAAGCCATCCCGGCTTCCCTGACCTGATGGGCTTCGGCCGCCGCCCGATCTCGGCTTCGCCTGAGGAGATCGAGGAGTACGTGCTGTACCAGACGGGCGCGCTGTACGCCTTCGCCAGGGCCAACGGTACCGAGCTCCGGCACGTCAAAGCCCACGGCGCCCTGGGCAACATGGCATTCGTGGACCTGGAGGTGGCACGTGCCGTGGCGCGGGGCGCCTCAAGGTTCAGCAAGGACTTGATCCTTATCGCCCTGGCGAACTCCCCACTGGTGCAGGCTGGACAGGAATTCGGTCTCAAGGTGGCGCTCGAGGCGTATCCCGAGCGGGCGTACAACACGGATGGGACCCTGGTATCGCGCAAGCTGCCAAACTCCTCCATCCACGACCCCAAGGTGGCAGTGGAGCGCGCCCTCAGGATGGTTACCGAGGGGACCGTCGTCGCCTACGACGGCCAGTTAATCAAGATGAAGGCGGACACGCTCTGCATCCACGGGGACAATCCTGTCGCGCCGTCCATCGCCGCCGCGGTGCGCGAGGCGCTGAAGTCGGCGGGCGTTCAGATCAAGCCGATGGCGGAGTTTCTGTGAGCGCCGCATCCTCCAAACTGCCACGGGTGATCCCAGCAGGGGATGCCGCCGTGATGGTGGCGTTCGCCGACGAGATCACCCTGGAGGTGAACACTCAGGTCCACGCCCTGGCACACGCCATCGATCAGAGGCAGATGCCCGGCGTGTTGGACGTAGTGGTGGCCTACTCCACGCTGCTGATCCATTACGATCCCCTGGTGATTACATTCGACGACGTGGAGAAAGCGGTCCGTGAGGCAGTGGCAGCGGGACTGAACCACGACATGGGCGAGCCGCGGCTCCGGGAGCTACCCACGGTCTACGGCGGATGCTACGGCCCCGATCTGCCGGAGATAGCGCGGATCGTCGGGATGAGCGAGGACGAGGTGATTCGCCTCCACAGCGAGGCCACCTACACCGTCTACATGCTTGGCTTCGCTCCAGGCTTCCCCTATCTTGGCGGATTGCCGCCGCAGCTGGCGCTGCCGCGGTTGGAGACCCCGAGAGAGCGGGTCCCCGGGGGCACGGTGGCCATCGCCAACCAGACCACCATCTACGCCCAGACGAGCCCGGGCGGCTGGAGATGGGTAGGGCGAACGCCGATCAAGCTGTTCGACCCATCCAAGAATCCGCCAACCTACGTGGTGGCCGGGGACAAGGTGCGATTCGTCCCGATCAGCGAGGGTGAGTATCTGGCGATGGGAGGAGAGAAGTGTTCCTAGAGATCCTGGAGCCAGGCATGCTCACAACCGTACAGGACCTCGGCCGCGTGGGAAGCCAGCGGTTGGGCATCCCCGCGGCGGGAGCTATGGACCCGTTCGCGCTGCGAGCCGGCAACATCCTGGTCGGCAACGGCGAGGATGCGGCCGGACTGGAGATCACGATGATCGGGCCCAGGGTGGCGTTCAGCGATCCGTGCGTCATCGCCGTCACAGGCGCAGACATGGCACCGAGGCTGGACGGGCACCCGGTACCGAACTGGGAGTCGCTGGTAATCAAATCAGGCTCGGTGCTGGAGTTCGGGGAGCTTCGATCCGGCGCGCGAGCATGCCTGGCCGTTTCGGGCGGGATAGCCGTGGAGCCGTGGCTGGACTCCAGGTCGACCTACGTCATGGCAAAGCTCGGCGGGTTCGAGGGGCGGCAGCTTCAGACCGGCGACAGGCTGCCTGTCGGCCCCTTCTCACCGTCGATGGAGTCCGCGGCGGGGGTAGGCATCCCCTTCGATCAAAGACCACCTTACACAGACGAGCCTACTATCAGGGTCATCTGGGGTCCTCACGAGGATCGCTTCACCGAGGACGGGAAGAGGAGCTTCGTCACCGGCAGCTACCAGATCAGCCAGAGCTCGAACCGTATGGGTTACCGGCTGGAGGGTCCTAAAATCGAGCACACCCGCGGGCCGGACATCATCTCGTGTGGTATCCCCCTCGGAGGCATACAGGTGCCGGGTATCGGCCAGCCGATCATCCTGATGGCAGACCACCAGACGACCGGCGGCTATACCATGATCGCCACCGTGATCCAGGCAGATATCCCGCTCGTGGCCCAGTGCCTGCCGGGCAACCGGCTGAGCTTCCGGGCCGTGGGCCTGGAGGAAGCTCGGGAGGCGCTGTGGACGCAGAGACACGGGCTCGAAGAGACCCTGGAGAGGAAGGTATCGAGTCTATGGGAAGTCGACTAGATCGTCCGAGTGAGCTGTGGCAGGCGATTCGTGAGGGCAGGTTCAGGGGAACCACTGCCGGGGTGTGCCCGGGGTACGCCCAGGCCAACCTGGCCATCCTCCCGAAGGAATTGGCTTTCGACTTCCTGCTTTTCTGCCAGCGGAACCCCAAGCCGTGTCCGGTGCTGGACGTGATCGAGCCCGGGGGTGTGAGCCCGAAGCTGGCCGCACCCGAGGCCGACATCCGGACGGACACACCGAGCTACCGTGTCTACCGTAACGGCCGGCTCGTGGACCAACCGGATAACCTGACCTCCTACTGGCGAGACGATCTGGTGACCTTCCTGCTCGGCTGCTCCTTCACATTCGAGCGGGCGCTGCTGGAAAACGACATCCCGGTTCGCCATATCGAGGAGAAGGTGACCGTGCCGATGTACATCACCTCCAGGGAGTGCGTGCCGGCCGGCCCGTTCTATGGTCCGCTGGTGGTCAGCATGCGGCCGATCCCGCGCGACAAGGTGGTGCGCGCGGTTCAGGTTACGAGTCGCTTTCCGGCGGTCCACGGCGCTCCGGTACAGGTGGGCGATCCCGCGTCCCTGGGGATCCAGGACCTCGGGAAACCCAACTTCGGCGACCCGGTCACGATCAACCCCGGGGAGGTGCCGGTATTCTGGGCCTGCGGAGTCACGCCCCAGGCAGTCGCGATGCACGTACAGCCGGAGTTGATGATCACGCACACCCCCGGCCAGATGTTCGTCACCACCCTGAAGGAAGAGCAGCTAGGCGTGCTGTAGCTATCCCCGCGGTTCGACGATGGTGTGGACCAGCTGCACGTGCTGCGAGGACTTCAGGGTCCAGACAACGGCGGAGGCAACGTCTCCGGGCACCAGCATCCGATCCGGGTCCGTGAGGCTGCCGTCCATCGGGCGCTTCGTGTGGGTCGCGCGGAAATCGCTGGCACCAGTACCCGGCGATACTATGCTCACCTGAATCCCATCCTTCTTCAGCTCGCCGGATAGCCCTTCCGAGAAGACGATCACCGCGGCCTTGGATGCGGCGTAGGCGGCCATGTATGGCGCCCCTCTACGCCCGGCCACCGAAGCGATGTTCACGATGTGACCCGAGCCCTGCTTCCGCATTGGCCCAATGGCGGCTCTGCAGAGGTAGAAGATGGCGTCCACGTTCACTTCCATGGTCTCTCGCCACTCGGCATCGGTCATGGTCTCCACCGCGCCCCAGTGTCCCAGGCCGGCGTTGTTGACCAGGATATCAAGCGCGCCCATCTTCGCGGCCGTCCAATCCACAAGGGCGGCGCACTGCTGGGGATCACGAAGATCCACCGCGCGTGCGACGGCGGTACCACCGGCCGCCTCGATCTCGTCGACCAGCGCCGCCAGCGACTCCGTCGAGCGTGCTGCCGCCACCACCTTCACACCCTCCGCCGCCAGCTGCAGCGCGATCTCCCTGCCAAAGCCTTTGCTGGCTCCGGTCACAATCGCCACGGAACCGCCAAGAGACTTCATTCCACGCACCTCCCAGATTGTCGCGACAGCATGACACCCCGGCCGCGATTTGAAAAGCCCCCGGAGCGGGAACTCTTGTGTGATGATCAGTACAGGCTGTCATCCTGAGCGACAGCGAAGGATCTCTCCGACCACGCGGAGATGCTTCGCTTCGCTCAGAGCTTGTGAGTGTATTCGTGCAATTGAGTGAGCGAACTGCTACGAGTCTGGATCAGTTAGGTGCTCAGGCCCCAATCGGCTTGAGCGGGGCCGTGCGAAGCTGTACTCGCGCGGCTTCCTGC
>JAJYKO010000659.1 GCA_021788565.1 Chloroflexota bacterium | reverse complement strand
GAAGTGCTCGGTCAGACTGCGGCCAACAAGGGGCTCCATGATCAACTCCGTCTAGAACTCAAACATGGCCGCAATCCTACCAGCCCTGTCTACTCCTCCCAACGATTAAGATGCGTCGACCCTGGGACCTCGAGAATCAATACTAGTCATCCGGCCGTAAAGGGCGTATAATGCTTCAAACTATTTGACTTTGCGATCCTCCTCTTTCATGGTGCGGACCTCCAGTCCCGGCGGAACGGATCGCTTCCACGCTTCGAGCGTGGGCCTCGCCCGATCTACTACGAGGTCGATCGGGTTTGTTTCAGGGCCTGATTGCGGCCACGACGGCGATTACGGCCACTCCTGGGGAGTCGGTTGGCATAGCACTTGCCACCGAGGCCGATCAAGCTAGCCGGCCCGGCACTGTTCGGCCCATTGCGGAAGCCAAGTCGTTGGACACGAAACAGAATACTCGTATAGCAAGCTGAGGGCGACTCAGCACGAACTACCGCGAAGTCCCAACAATGCCGTTGCGAGATCGAGTCCGCGGGTTGTTGGGACCTTTTCATAACCTGGACGGAGTTCAAGAATGAGAGAAGAAGATCATCACCAGACCCCCTCGGGACTTCCAAGCAAGCAGGGGCTCTACGATCCCGGGCTTGAACACGACGCCTGCGGCATCGGCTTCGTCGTCAACATCAAGGGCGAGAAGTCAAACGAGATCGTCCGCCAGGCGCTCACCGTCCTGAAAAACCTAGTGCACCGCGGCGCCGTCGGCGCCGAGCCGAACACCGGCGATGGCGCCGGTATCCTGCTCCAGATACCGCACGAATTCCTGCAAAAGGCTGCCGCGGAAGCCGGCTTCCAACTCCCTGCCCCCGGCCAATACGGCGTGGGGATGGTTTTTCTTCCCAGGGACGAGGCCAGGCGACTTCAGTGCGAGAGGATAGTCGAAGGGATCGTTGCCGAGGAAGGTCAGCGTTTTCTGGGATGGCGCACCGTTCCCACAGATGGGAGCAACCTTGGCAAGACCGCCCTCGTGGGCGAGCCGGTAGTGCGTCAACTCTTCGTCGGGCGCGGCTCATCGATTGCCGGCGACCTGGCCTTCGAGAGGAAGCTGTACGTTATCCGGCGCCTGGCCGAGAAAGCGATCCGCTACCCGGAGACGGGACAACCGATCCCGGACTTCTACGTCGCCAGTCTCTCCCACAGGACCATCATCTACAAGGGCATGCTGCTGTCGCAGCAGTTGGAGGCGTACTACCCGGATCTGTCGGACCCCTCGATGCGAACGACACTGGCGCTGATCCACTCCCGATTCAGCACCAACACCTTCCCGAGCTGGCAACGAGCGCACCCGTATCGCTACCTGATCCACAACGGCGAGATCAACACGCTGCGGGGTAACATCAACTGGATGCACGCGCGGGAGGCCATGCTCAGATCCGAAGAGTTCGGGGAAGATCTGGAGAAGGTGCTCCCCATAATCGACCCCGACGGCAGCGACACGGCCATGTTCGACAACACCCTGGAGTTTCTGGTCCTCTCCGGCCGATCCCTCCCACATGCCATGATGATGATGGTTCCAGAACCGTGGCAAAACCACGAGAGCATGGGCGAGGAGAAGAGGGCCTTCTACGAGTATCACTCCACGCTCATGGAGCCGTGGGATGGGCCCGCTTCGATGGGCTTTACGGACGGCGTCAGGGTGGGCGCCGTGCTGGACCGCAACGGCCTGCGCCCTTCCCGATACTACGTCACCAAGGACGACCTGGTTATCATGGCATCCGAGGTCGGCGTCCTGGACGTGTCTCCCGAGCGGGTGCTCTACAAGGGCCGGCTGGAGCCAGGCCGCATGTTCCTGGTGGACACCGAAGCTGGGCGCATCGTCGGCGACGAAGAGCTGAAGGTCCGGATAGCCACGGAGAAGCCCTACCGGCAGTGGCTGGACGAGCGGACGGTGAAGCTGGAATCGCTCTCCGGGCCCGCCCCGACGGGCAAAGCGGCAGCCTTCGGCGAGCGAGTGATCCTGGGCGGCTTCCGCAGCGGCTCCAACGGCCGCGGAAACTACGATCTGAACAATCCGGACACCGTGATCCAGCGCCAGCAGGCGTTCGGCTACACGTTCGAGGAGTTGCGGGTGATCCTCGGACCTATGGCTAAGAACGGCGTAGAGCCGGTCGGCTCCATGGGGAACGACTCGCCGCTGGCCGTCCTGTCGGACAAACCTCAGCTGATCTACAACTACTTCAAGCAGCTGTTCGCCCAGGTGACCAACCCGCCCATAGACGCCAACCGAGAGGAGATAGTCACCGGCACCGAGGTGCTGCTGGGCTCCGAAGGGAACCTGCTGGACCCTCAGCCGGAACACTGCCGGCGCATCAAGCTGAAGCACCCCATCCTGACAAACGTCGAGCTGGGGAAGCTCCGTCACGTCGACCTGCCGGGCTTCAAATCCCGAACGCTCTCCATCCTCTTTCCCGTTTCCGGAGGGGGTAAGAGCCTCGAGCGAGCGATGGAGCGACTGTACCAGGCCGCGCGCCACGCCATCGACGACGGAGTCAACATCCTGATCCTCTCCGACCGCGGCGTCGACCGCGACAACGCGGCGATCCCGGCCCTGCTGGCGGTCTCCGGCCTTCACCACTACCTGATTCGAGAGGGACTCCGGACGAGGGTGAGCCTGGTGCTGGAGTCCGGTGAGCCGAGAGAGGTGCACCATTTCGCCTGTCTGATCGGCTACGGGGCCTCGGCCATCAACCCCTACCTGGCCTACGCTACTCTTGGTCAGATGATCATGGATGGGATGCTCACGGAGATTGAGTACGAGCAGGCCGAGTACCGGTACACCAAGTCCGTGGTGAAGGGGGTGGTAAAGACCATCTCCAAGATGGGCATCTCCACTATCCAGAGCTACTGCGGCGCCCAGATCTTCGAGGCCCTCGGCCTCAACCAGGATCTCGTCGACAGCTACTTCACCGGCACGCCCACCAGGGTAGAAGGCATAGGCCTGGACGTCGTAGCACACGAAGTCGAGATGCGGCACATCCATTCTTTCCCCGAGCGGCCCACCAACGGCCGCACCCTGGCCGTGGGCGGCCAGTACCAGTGGCGGAAGGAAGGCGAACACCACCTGTTCAACCCACAAACGGTGGCAAAACTGCAGGCAGCCTGCCGAGGTGGCGGCTTCGAGGTCTTCAGAGAGTACACTCGGCTGGTCAACGACCAGTCCCATCGCCTGGCTACCCTCCGCGGCTTGCTGGATTTCAAGTTCCTGGCCGAGCCAATCCCGCTGGATGAGGTAGAACCGGTAGAGTCCATCTGCCGGCGGTTCAAGACCGGCGGCATGTCCTACGGTTCGATCAGCCAGGAGGCCCACGAGACCCTGGCCATCGCCATGAACCGAATCGGCGGCAAGAGCAACACCGGCGAGGGCGGCGAGGACGAAGCCCGTTACCAGCCGCTGCCGAACGGCGACTCTAAGAACAGCGCCATCAAACAGGTGGCATCGGGTCGCTTCGGCGTCACCAGCGAGTACCTGGTCAACGCCAAGGAGATCCAGATCAAGATGGCCCAGGGGGCGAAACCCGGCGAGGGCGGCCAGCTCCCCGGGCGCAAAGTGTACCCATGGATCGCTCGGGTCCGAAGGTCGACTCCCGGCGTGGGCCTCATCTCGCCCCCGCCCCATCACGACATCTATTCCATCGAGGACCTTGCCGAGCTGATCTACGACCTGAAGAACGCCAACTCCAGGGCGCGGATCAACGTGAAGCTGGTGTCGGAGGTGGGGGTTGGCACCATCGCAGCCGGAGTTGCCAAGGGTCACGCCGACGTGGTGCTGATCAGCGGGTACGACGGTGGGACCGGCGCCTCCCCGTGGTCGTCCATCAAGCACGCCGGGCTGCCGTGGGAGCTAGGGGTCGCGGAGACCCACCAGACCCTGGTGCTGAACAATCTGCGCAGCAGGATCGTGGTGGAGACCGATGGCCAGCTGAAGACAGGGCGGGACGTGGTGATCGCGGCCCTGCTCGGTGCCGAGGAGTTCGGATTCGCCACCGCGCCTCTTGTCACTATGGGCTGCACCGAGATGCGCGTCTGTCACATGGACACCTGCCCCGTGGGCGTCGCGACGCAGAATCCGGAGTTGCGGAGAAAGTTCACCGGCAAGCCGGAGTACGTGATCAACTTCATGCGATTTATCGCCCAGGAGATACGTGAGCTGATGGCCCAGTTGGGCTTC
>JAJYKO010000658.1 GCA_021788565.1 Chloroflexota bacterium | reverse complement strand
CACAGGTTCTCCGGAAGTCCTGGACATGCTGAAGCAAAGCATCAACCGCATACTCAGCATCGCTCTGGTGCACGAGTTCCTCTCCAAGGACGAGTTTCCGCAGGAGGAAAGCAGCTTCATCAGCATGAAGGACGTAACCCAAAGGATGCTCAGCGAGGTGACTCAGGGGATCGTGGATCCAGAGAAGAGCATTCGCATCACCCTGGAGGGCAGTGACTTCAATCTGCCTCCCCAGCAGGCAACCTCATGCGCCCTCGTCATTAACGAGCTGCTCCAAAACGCCGTGGAGCACGGGTTCGAGACTAAGAATGACGGCAGCATACGCGTGATCCTGCAAGTGGACGGGAAAATGCTGATGATCGACGTGATCGACACGGGCCAGGGGTTGCCAGAGGGCTTCGACATCGAACGAGACGGAAGCCTCGGCCTCCAGATCATCCAGACTCTGGTGCGGGAGGACCTGAAGGGTCGTTTCGACCTCACCAGTGCCGACGGCGTACACGCTAAGGTCGCCTTCCCGAGGCAACACATTCCTGAGGAGCGAGCCACGCCAAGTTGACGCTGCACTGCGCACCAGTATATGATGACAGTACAGTTTTGCCCCGTCTGCCGGACCAAGGCAGACGGGGTCTTGGGTACTGCACCCAGGTCTGAGGGCGACGTTTTAGCCTAGGAATAAGGAGAGACTGAGTTGGCACAGACACGTGTGGTCATCGCCGACGATGAGTCTATCATCCGTATGGACCTGCGAGAGATGCTCACCAATCTCGGCTATCTCGTGGTCGCGGAGACTGGAGACGGCATAAGCGCCGTCAACACTGCCCGCGAACTCAGGCCGGATCTGGTGATCATGGATATCAAGATGCCTGACCTCGATGGCATCCAGGCAGCCAAGATCCTCACGGAAGAGCGCATTGCCCCTGTTCTTCTCTTGACGGCTTTCTCACAGCAGGAACTGGTCGACGGTGCCAAAGAGGCTGGCGTGGTGGGCTACATCGTAAAGCCGTTCCGCGAGTCGGAACTGGTCCCAGCCATCGAGGTGGCCCTTGCCAGATTCAGGGAGTTCAAGGCAATCGAGAAGGAGCTCTCGGATACGCGGAACATCCTGGAAACCCGAAAGATCGTGGAGCGCGCGAAGGGCGTCTTGATGGACACCCAGGGTCTCAAGGAGGCAGAGGCCTTCAGGAAGATCCAGAAGCTTAGCATGAACACCAGAAAGTCCATGCGCGAGGTGGCCGAGGCTATTCTCCTGGCCAACCAGGTGGGCAAGGAGAGCTGATCCTGGCTTTTTCGAACAGTTGATCGAGGTCCGCGCCCCACTTTCCCAGACGCAAGTGGGGCGCAGTAGTATGGTAAGTGCGCTCGCTACCCGAGAACGGGGATCTTGATCCCCAGCATGGCCCCCACGGCGACGAACGCCGTCAGCACTATCAGCAGGGCGAGGACCCCGATGGTCATCGCCAGAACGAATCCGCACCCGAACCTGAACCCATCGCCAACCGATAGGCCGGCCACCTCACGTTCCATTTCTTCTTCCGCCGTCACCGCACTCCTATCCACGGCCCGCGTGCCAATGGACGAATCTACGATGTCGTCGCCATCATACTGAACGCTCTCGTCTGTCATGCCAACCCCTACGTCACGTTCTGCTTGACCTGGCTGGCGGCCTTCCTGATCTCCGCCAACACCCTCAACGCCTCGTTTTCCATCTGCGCCATCAGGTCGCTGGCGTACTTGTGCGCGGAAGATACGATCTCCTTCGCCTCTTCCTGAGCCGTCTCCAGAATCGCATTAGACTGGAGCTCAGCTGCCCGCAGAAGCTGCCTCTCTGAGACCAGAAAGGCTGCTTGCTCCTTGGCCAGCGACGTCACCCTCTCCGCTTCCGCGTCCGCCTGAGCGACGATCCGCTCCTTGTCGCGCACTATTCGCTCGGCCTGAACCACAGTCTCAGGAATCGCGAGCCGGATAGCATCCACGGCGTCGAGATAGATATCGCGGTCGATCAGCACCCTGGAGCTGAAGGGAAAGCGCACCCCCCCTTCGATAACCGACTCCAGATCGTCCAACAGCGACAGCAGCGTCGCTTGCAGTCGCTCCGCCTGCTCGCGACGGCGCCGAGGTGTGGTTGTCACTTCCAGGTCGGTATTATGTCCGCTTTCGGGGCGGTGAGGGCGCTCGGACCTGTCGCCTCTTTCCACCCTGAGCCTCCGGGCACATATTGAGGACGCGGCAACTCAAAACATGGGGTAAGCTGCATGGAAAAGCGCGGCCACTCAAATAAGGAGCATTCCGCCAACCGGGCGCATTATATACCATGCGCTATCCCAGTCAAATGGCCAGTCAAGCACTCAAGTCAAGCGCAACGACATGGAAGCGGCACCGGGTACTTGACACCCACATATAGCAAGGATATACTATCAAAACGCGTTGGGGTAGCACCCAATAGCTTCGACAGATGAGGAGGGCCTCGTGAGACTCAAGTATCCCAGAGCCCTACTCGGAGTCTGGCAGGTGGACAGGTAAGGCCCTGTGCGGATAAGTGCAGGGCCGATCGTGGCGGAGAAGGGCTCCCATGTATGGGAGCCCTTCTGATTCCAGACCATTCATCAGCGCATGACAGACCACTGGCATGCAGGCAGCAGGCTCACGGACGTCGAACGACTCGCAATTCAAGGCCCCGAACCTCCGCCACGGTCACATGTTCTCCGGAATCCACCCAGCAACCGTTGATCTCCACCGCCCTCCACGCCTCGCCGCCACACCGTACGAGCCCCACGGGCGCCAGGGGTTCCGATACCACCGCGACCTGCCCAAGGATCGCCTCGCGCCCGGTCCGAATAGGGAGGCGCCTGACCGAGCGATCCAACCGGTAGTTCAGAGAGAATAGGCCGGCAGCCACCGCACCAGCTATCAAGAGCCCACCCGGCGCCGGAACCAGTAGAAGAGATATACACGTGGCTGCCGCCACCAGTACCAGAAAGGCCGGGTCCGCTATCGCCAATATCCAGCTCCACCTCTCCACGGCTGTGGCACCTCCGGCCAACGATCGTGCAAGTGACATGCCGGAAACACCGCTGAGACTGCTGGAGAGCTACGCGGTGCTGAACACCATGTCCGCGACCCTCTTCAGCATATCGGGGCCCCGAACCTCAGTCTCAAACAGCGGCACTATCGCCCTCACCTGCCCGTCGAACTTCTGCCGGATGGTCTCCATGTGCTCTGCCTGCATCGCCATGCGGTTCACCACAAAGTCCGGTGGGTTCTCCCCCGCGGCAGCCTTATCGATCAACATGTTGACGATCACGCCGCCCACTGGTATGCCGAAGTCCTCAAACCAGTGCATGAACCTCGTGATCACCGCAATGGGCAGCGCCTCTGGCAGGGTCACGAAGAAGAACGACGTCTTTCCCTCGTCCGTAAGCAACTCCCGCGCGTGACCCATCCGATCCTTGAAACCCAGCAGGTAATCCATCAGCGGGTCCGACTCCTCCTTCTTCTTTCGGAAGGAGAGCAGCTCTCGCAGCGACTTCGCCTCCTCGCGGGATTTCAGCATCTTCCCAACCCACAACGAGTAGACCGAGCTCATGCCCAGGAGGCGCCTGGCGTTAGCGGTTGGCGCCGTGTCGAAAACGTACACCTCGTACTCGTGCTGGAACATCAGATCGATCATGTTCTCGAACATCGCCGACTCCTCGAAGGCCGGGTTCATGGTAGCCGACTCCACGAACTCGTCCGCCTTCACGGTGATGTCCGCGAACTTCAGGAACCAGCTGATCTTGTCTTGGATCTCCTTCTTGGACCGCTCGATGGTCTCCGTCGTGTCGATCTCATACGCCCAGAGGTTCGGCACGCCTTTCACCGGCGTCTTGGTGCCGAAGACATTCTGGCCCAGGAGAGAGCTGAGGCTGTGCACGGGATTCGTGCTGGCCAGGAGGGTCTTCTTGCCCTGGCTGGCGTACCAGAGGGCAGTCGCTCCGGCCATTACGGTCTTCCCCACGCCTCCCTTGCCGCCGAAGAAGAGGTAGCTAAGCTCCGGATGCTCCGCCAGGAAGGCGGAGGTGGGCTTCTCGATCATCTCACGCCCTCCCATTCTCGAACATCATCTTTGAGAGCCGCTCGATCATCGCCAACCCGGTCACGTCCCTCTCCAGTTCCGGCACCCTCGCGAGCACCTCGCCGCCGAAGGTCCGGTCGATCTCGTCCAGGTAGCCGTGCTGCA
>JAJYKO010000657.1 GCA_021788565.1 Chloroflexota bacterium | reverse complement strand
GCTACGTAAGCGGCATAGCTACCATGAAGGACCTGTCGCTCGTAGGAGCCGGCTCCTGCCGGCGAACGTCCTCATCGGGCAAATGGACCATCGCCGCCGGGAGGCGGCTCCTACGTGGAGGGAATGAGGCTCTGCCTGGATTATTGACGGGAGCAGAGTGGTCGTTTCTCGCCCGGCCGTAGCCCCTGCGAAGCGGCCACAATATGGACGGCTACCACGCCCACGCTACACGAAGCCGGGGAAGAAGTCCGTCTTGATCTGCTTTTCCGGCACTCCCATGCCCGTGAGTATCTCCTCGTAAGCCCTCACCATGCCCTGCGGCCCCGACAGGTAGAAGACGCGTTCCAGATAATCCGGGACCTCTTCGGCTATCATCCTTGCGTCGATCCTTCCAAGCCGCCCCGTCCAATTCGCCGGACGGCTTGCTCGGTCGGTCAACGTGTAGACGGTCCTTATACTCAGGCGCCGCTCCGCCTCGTCCAAGACATCACGGTAGACCACTTCATCGGCGGTCTTGTTGGAATACAGAACGACAATGGATCGCGCCTCATCTACGTCGAGCAGGTACTTGATCATGCTGCGGAATGGGGTGATCCCGATCCCGCCGGCAATGAATACGAGCTTCTGCCGCGGATCCCTTGGGAGCGTAAAATCCCCGCTCAGTTGAGCCCCAACGATTGGGGTATCAGTGGTCGCCATCGCCATCGCCTGCTTATAACTGCTTCCCGCCTGATTGAGCTTCACCCCGAGCCGAAGCACCTTCTCGGTAGGCGAGGAAGCGATCGTGAAGTATCGCCTGTTGCCACGGCTGTCCGGGTTGTCGTGCGGCAGGGTCCATTCCATATACTGCCCAGGGGCGAACGCCAGCTTCTTCTGCAGCGGCAGAACGATCTCGAGCGTATCGGTCGCGATCCACTTCTTTCTCTTAATGGTCGAGATCACCTTGAATTTCGGACTCACAAGGTAAGAGAACACATTGCCGATGACCAGCGCCACTTCAGGCGTCGTATAGAACGATCCGATGTGGAAGGGAGGCGTAAACAATACGCCCAGCAGCGCCCCATAGATTACCTGAAGGGTTCTGGTCGGGGGGGTGGTGAGCGGCTCCGTCAGCATAACGAATGCGAAAAACAGCAGGGGAGAGCCCGTGAGATTGAACCTGGCTGCGTTCAACAGGTCGCCCCCTTGGATTACGCTGAACGCGATCATGGTCAGTACGGAGGCGACAAAAAAGTAGAACACCAGGTCGTCTCTTCGAATCTTTCTCACGATCAGCAGTCCCAGGAGGGTGAACGGTAGCATCGGCAGCGTGCCGACCCACCAGGATGCAACTCCGTTGAACCCGATCGCCGTGAGAACTACCGCGATCGCCACCGGGTTGAAGATGTGCTTCTTGTTTATGGTCAGGATGTACTTGGAAGCCATCGCCAGGACGGCCGCCCAGAAGAGCAGGGGAAGATCGGCAGCCGATTGTATCGGGGGCAGGATCAGGGCCAGAATCAAGGCCGATATGTACGCCGACTCGACATTGGTTGGCGCGTCGAAGATGCTGGCGAAGATCCCGTTCGCAACCCAGGAGACCGCCGTGAGAAACAGAACCGAGACGACCAGTAGCACGGGATCGTAGGGAAGAAACTTGAAGTAACTCAGGGTGACCGCGGCCGCAAGGAGGAACAGCAGGTAGTACAGGACCAGCCTGTACATGGAAATACCATCCAGTACCGCGTCAATGGTTTTCATTTTCTGAGCAGTTAGATTCCGGATCGTAGTGCCCGTCGCCGACGTAGACGCAGGCGCGTCGATGGTCTTGATGCTCTTCATCATTCCTAGCCCTTAGCCTGGGATAGTGCCGACTGGAGAGACTCGCCGAAAGCGATGCTAGAATCAGTCGCCCCAGAGATTGCGTTCACCTGGCTGCTCTGGGCCTGGATAGACTCCTGTACCAGCATGGGAAGGGCCTGCTGATTGATCCGCACCGACCTGAACCGGTCGTTTGGCCATTGCAGGAACTGCACGTTCGTCAGTTTTCCGTTCGCGATTGTCGCCTGTACCTGGATATTCCCGTAGAAGGCGTCCGCCGTGGTTCCAGTGTAGGTTCCATTCTTGTACGGCGAGCCCGAGTTTGAGGCAGGGGTCGGCGTCGTTTGCGGAACGGAAGTGGGAGGGTTCGCGGCCGCTGATTGTGTCGGGTTGGATTGAGCCGAACCGGGAGAGGAGGCAAGAGCTGTTGGCGCCCCGCTTCCGCTCGAGCCCGGGGAGGGACTGGAAGCGATGTTGGGAGTGGTTGGACTTGGACCAACGCCGGCGCTTGCTTGCACACCGACGGTCCTCTGATAGAACGAGTAGACGACGAATATCGCCGACACTACCGCGGTTACAACAGACTTTCTCATAGGTCGTAATTTCCTCCAGGCCCCGTTATCGAGCCGTTTCTACGCTGGGAGGCACGGCATACTTGGCGAAACCACTTGTGTAAGTGGCGATGCCGCTGCTGTCGATCATGTACCCTTCAAATCCGGGCAGGTCTTCTATGAAGTAGATACCAGTGGAGCCCATGGCAAAGGCTGCTGTCGCGAAGCGGTCGGCTTCATAAACGTTTGCCCCGATCACCGAGACGCTGACTATATCGGTGATCACCCCATTGGGCCTGTACGGATTGTAGATGTGCTGCCCTCGACAGGCGGTCCCTGAGGTTGCGATACCCTCATCGGAGAGAGTAAGCACTTTTACGATCTCTCCCTGGTCGAAAGGATTTCGTATTCCAACTCTCCAGGGCTTTCCTTCGGCATTTCTTCCTGCAAACTGGATATCCCCTCCGGCATCAATATAAAAGTTCTCGACACCTCTCTGTTTGAGCAAGTCCGCTGCTTGCCAGATAGACCAGCCCTTTACGAGGCCTGAGGGGTCGAGCATTCCCTTATACCGGATATCGAAGTATCCGTTCGTCTGTTTCCGCGTTAGCTCACACAACGAGAGAACCCGCTTCATATCAGAACTATACTGGCTATCTCGTATCAGGTCGTTGTTAATCCGCGATATTTCGCTTGTCTCTTTATATGTGCTGAACTTCTCGTCTATGTAGCGAAAATACTCATAGATCTCGTCGAAATGCTCTGAGGTGGAAGCCTTGTCCACTATTTCAATCGTTATGTGCGTGCCCATAAGGTATCGTGTTTGTTTCATCGGACTTGCCCGGGCCTTCTGCCTCTCTGACCAACTGTTATCAGGGCCTGTTGGCATGGTTTGTACCTATATTATCCGCTGTATTTAAAAAAAGGGCTATATTTCTGTAAAATGTCGGTGCTCGCCCTCAGGACCGGAGGGAAGGGACCCGACGAGGGTCTTCGGATTTAGGGCATTCGGGGCAGGGATGCGCCTCTTCGCCCGCGTTCGATGTTGACCTCTGCATCCGGGAAGTCCTCCCTTTGTCCTACGTGGAGCCATCGATTCGACCGATGCGCCCGCCGTGTGAATGGATCATAGTGAATCTGGACAGTTCCTATTGCGGGTGAGCGGAGTCACCGACGTCGAAGGAGGGCGAGATGGAGTCCAAGTGCGCGACCTGCCCCATGCGGGAGAAGGCGGAGAGGAACCCGCGAACGTTCCTGGCCATGCTCTGGCGCTTCCACACGAAGTTTTGCCCCGGATGGAAGGCCTATCAGCGCGAGCTTGCGAGGGAAAAGGGCCAGCCAGGGTGAAATGATTCGCGGTTCCCACCACGTGCTATAGGGACACCGAGTTCACGCTCACGAACAACGCTCGCGTATAGAACTCGCCGAGAGTTCGCATCGCCGAAATGCGGAGGGCTGCGCCGAGCGCCGCAATGGCAACACCCAGCCAGCCGAGCGGCTCGTAGCACAGAGAATACCTGTGTGCGGTGCTGGGCAGAGTGGTTCAACACCTGGAGCAGCCCATCGTGCCTGGTTAGCCTGAAGTCGAACCATGGCACTTTCAGTTCGCCGTCGTAGAAGTCTTCGTCCGCGCCGGCGAGGAGCACCAGATACTCCTCGCCAAGCTGCTCGGAGCGCTGTTCGAACCAGGTCAGGTCATGGCGGCCGTACTCCTCCCGCTGCTCGCCGTTCCACAAGGGATCCCCACTAAGTGGTGCATCCGGCAAGTCTAGGCAACTTTCGCCAACTGTGCGATGCCTGGCTGGCGACGTGGCCGATGGCGCCGTCGCTGACCCCATATGAAAGGATGTCGATGGGCATTCCAGTAAGCTGT
>JAJYKO010000656.1 GCA_021788565.1 Chloroflexota bacterium | reverse complement strand
CCTGCTGAGCCTGGATGTGCTGCTGACAATGGAGGATGCGGCGCTGGAGCCGCTCGTGCGGGGACAATGGACCGCGCGGCTGTGGCGGCGCCGGCAGAAGGTCGTGATTGCCGACGACAACACGGTGCTCGAGGGTATCCTCGAGGGAGTGAACGACGAGGGCGTGCTGCTGCTGCGCCTCGACGACGGCACCCTGAAGGAGGTGCGGGTAGGAGACGTGGTGATCTGACCTTCGTACTAGAGACCGCTGCTCCAGTGCGGGCGATGCCGGGACCGGCAGCTTCGCGCCCTGTTCCTTGGCACTTGGACGCCTATCCGGTGATCTCGGTGCTACTCGTTCTCTTTGGGATGACCTGTTGAGACCGCGACGATAACAACGAAGTCTGCCCCTATGGCCACTTTGACCCGAGCCCTATTGTCAATCTCGTACTGCCACTGCGGCAGCGGCTCGCCCTTGAATTCGGTGTATTTCTGGTTGCCCCTCATAGGGACGTACCGTGTGCCGATACGTACCCTTGGGCTATTCTGAAGGTGCTTGACCAAACGCTGGCAAGCATCTGCCCTTGTCCGCTTCAATTCCTGCCAATCCGCCTCGACGTGGCGGTTGCGCAACTCCACCCGATAGGGCGGGCCCGGCTGGTCGCCCTCCCCACCCCGCATCTATTCGGCTTCCACCGGTACGGGGGCGTCGTCCCGATACCCGACGCGCGCTCTGTTGCGCCTTTCGTCCCAAGTCGCCAGAGCCGTCGCTCGCCATTCAGCGAGAGTATCCGCCAGGGTGGACAGTTTGCCGGTTTCCAGGGAGACTTTCAGAGTCTCTACTATGTCTCGAAGACATTCCTCCTGTTCTTCGGTCTCGAGAAAGGACAACCATGGGATTGCCGCATCATCTCGTCGGCGGCTCTGCCGGCACTCGCATGTATCCAGGATTTCCTCGTATGCGTTCGCGACGGTCAACCATGCGCTGCTAAGAACCTCCCACTGTCGGCGCTGAACCAGGCAAAAATCTTCCCCTCCACGTCTCCTGACGGTGACAGGGCCAGCGTTCACCCACGGTAGGACTCGATTAGGATCCCTTAACAGTTCGGTTAGGGTCACACTATGGCTACCACTGGTGGTATGCACGGCGCACCTCCTGCGCCTCGGATAATATCAGATAAACATCTGATGTCAAGCACCGAAACCGCAAGCATCATGCCCTGCCATCTGCCCCTCCACCGCATGGAAGACCCAGGTTTTCCCATCCTGCTCGCCGCAAATCATTTGCCGTTGGAGCAAATCTTGGGTTGCCATGTAGACTGACTGGTGGGACTTGATGCCCAGGCTGTGGGCGATTTCGCTGTTGGCAGCGCCATTTGGGGACACAGACCACAGGTAGTCGAGGATATTCTGCGCGAGAGTCATCTTTTCTCAAACCTTCTTTCCAAGCACTTCCACGCTGAACAGTGGTCACACCTTGTGTGTTCGCGGGCGCGCCTATTCCCGCCGTGCCCGATCCTCGTTGATAGCCGCGAGGCGCTCGGCCAGCTCCAGGGCATCCACCGGCCAGAAGGGCGTGGGACGTGGGTGTCTGGTAACGCTCAACCCATGAACCGGCCGGCACGACAGGACCATCATTCGCCATTGCCGGGGGATCGCCTCCCTACCATAGACGGCTCCGAGGAGAGCGCCAGCTATGGCGGCATTGGTATCGGTGTCGCCTCCAGCCATGATTGTGGCGACCAGACCTTCCTCCAGGTTTAGCGCGTGCATAAGCTGATAGAAAGCGTTCTGCAGCGCAATGAGAACCCAGCCGGCGTGGGTGTGGTAATCGCTGGGGGAAACAGTCCCTGCTTTCATCAGAGCTTCCATCACCGCTGCCGTGCGGCAATTGGCTTCTGCCCAGGCGAGAGTATTCGTATAGATTTCTTCAGGGGCCCCGCCTCCTCCCACCGCTCGCGCTACTGCTATGGTGAAGACCGCGCACGCTTCCTGGCAGATTGGATGGGGATGAGTGAGTGCGCTATCGAGGCGAGCAAGTTCGGCCAATCTCTCGGAGGGCAGGTTGTGGCCGTAGATCCCGAGGGGGCTGACCCGCATCAGGGAACCATTGGCCTGGCTTTCCCTGTTGGCCGACGCGATCGCAGCTTCCGAGATGTTTTGCTTGCCAACGGTGGCGCGCAGGGCCTGGCTCGTGGTTCCGCCCATGTCGAATGGGCCGGACTCGTACCAGTAGCGATACGCGCGGGCGACGGCCTCGACGTCGTATTCCCCGCGAGCCAGCAGGGAACGGGCGAGCATCAGGGCCAACTCCGAGTCGTCCGTCGGTTGGCCTGACATGGTTCCCCAGGTTCCACCGTTCTCCATGACCCTCACACCGTAGGGGTACTCCGCCTGCAGGGTCTCTGCCGGCTTGAACTCCACTGAGCCGCCGAGGGCGTCACCCGCCAACTGGCCGAGCAAGCAACCCTGGGCTCTGGAGACGAGGCCAACGTCCTCCAAGGCGTTCCCCGCCTGTAGTTTCACCAGGGAGGGCACCTCCGCGGTGATCTTTGGCTTCGACGGTTTGTCCAGCACCAAATGCCAGGGTTTCCCACAAAGGCTTCGGATTACGTCGGGATCCCCGCCGAAGCAGTGGTGTGTGCTGCTCTGCCCGAGGGGGCTGTAGCGGACTGGCCTTCCATCCTGGTCTATCAGTTCGCCCCCGGCTGCCCTGATGAGCGCGTGGCCCGCCGCGTAGTCCCACGAGCAGGGATTGTTGAGGGAGACGGCGGCTACTCCTTCCCCGGCGGCAACCAGGGCGAGTCGGTAGGCGATGCTGGGCACGGCGCGGTAGCGCATGGGCGCAACGCAACGCAAGTTAGCCCCCGCGTTGCGGTCTGCGCTCTGGGAGACCAGAACGATCTTTTGGGCATCGGGCAGCCCCGACCAGGGGCCAGCCTCAGGTGGAAGGCCTTGTCGGGTGAATGGACAGCCCTGCGCCCAGGTGAATAGATCTCCTCGATCATCCGGTGCCGCGAAGGCGTAAACGACGCCGAGCACCGGTTCACCCTGCCTCAGGAGCGCGACGGAGACGGCGCTTCCGCGCATGCCCTTCTGAAATGACCTCGTGCCGTCGTTGGGGTCCACAAGCCAGATATGAGTCTCGCCCTCCGCGGCCTGCCGGGATCCAGTCTCCTCCCCCAGGTAGCCCCAGCCTGGGAACGCGGCGAGCAGTCTCTCGCGGATCAATCGCTCGGCCCCGTTGTCCGCGGGGCAATGACCTTTCGGTCCGCTGGGACCACCAGGATGGTGAAACTCCTCACGCAGGATCGCTCCTGCTTCAATCGCTGCCTCGATTGCGACCGCAAGGGCTCGCTCGTAGTTGTGAGCCATCGAAACCCTCCTAAAGGGGGAAGTTCCTCTGTCTCCTGGACCGTCGGTAAGTCCGATAGTACCCGAAGCAGAATTGCCACGCGCGGCTCCAGGGCCAGGTTCAGTCAAGTCGGAACGGATGAGCGCGATCGCCGCGTCATGGCAGCTTGGGCCTAGCGAGTGAGCCAAGCCTCAAAGGCTTCCGCAACTCTAAGTACATCCCCAACTGGAGCCTAAGACGAAGGGCCAGTCCGCTGAACGGCAAGCTGCAGGGCCGACAGTCGCATGGACGTAGTGCCGGTTCCATTGCTGCTGGCGTCGAACTCGGCTAGCCGGTCGGTGGCCGGGTGATCTTCCACATTGACAACACGGAACCCGAGCCGACCCAAAATATCTCTAGCTCGATGGGAGATGAAATCTGTTCGACTCAGCCCGGTGGCGTTCGCCACAACTTGCTTGACAGGATACAGCTTACCTTGGATTTCCACAGCCCAGGTTTGGAGTGGCTCCGGTAGCTGGTCTCTGAGGCTTACGACGACCTGTTGCCGCGTCAATCGAATCCGCTGTCCATTTAGCTGGTGCGAATCGGCATCGAGAATGCAAGCAAGGTCGCAGACCCCTCGAGTCTGTAGGTTGAATCTTTTCCTATGTCCTCGGTTTCGCTGAGATAGACCCGACTACGTGACAACCCGGGTTCAAGGTCGAAACCAGGTCCACCTGAGTCAGAAACGCCCCACGCTCTGCCATACGACGTCCCTATCTGCGTCGAACAATTCGTGGCTACTGCCAGACTGGTATGGTACAATGCTCTCGTCGGCCACGCTGTAGCGAAACCCTGGAGGCTCACTTGAAGTTTGGCGTGATAGTGTTCCCAGGCACAAACTGCGATCGGG
>JAJYKO010000655.1 GCA_021788565.1 Chloroflexota bacterium | reverse complement strand
CACCGGATACAGGCTCCGAAGCTATCGATCTGCTCCTTGCCCTCGGTGTCCGGCTGGCCGATCCCGAGGCGCAGGACGTGTACTCAGCCGCAATTCGGTACGGCGTGGCTGCCTACGATGCTGCCTATCTGTCCCTGGCCACAACGCTGGATGCTCCCCTTTGGACCGGGGACCGGCGCTTCTACAGGGCCGTGCGCGGAGCCACAGAGCTCGTTCGGTGGATAGGCGATTACGGGGGCTAGGCCGCGAGTTGCGATCCTTCTCGTCGTGTCTTCGCCTCGCAGAAGGGATGCACCAACTGCACCTGGAGTAGATCGTCGATCTGGAGGGGCGCGAGGATGTCTCGGTCCGTGGTGATTTCCTGGGGGTTCACCTCTCCCCCGCAGATAGCACACTTACGGTTGCGACGCAGGTAGACGAAGAGCAGCTGCTTCTGTCGGTCGAATTCCTTCTTGTTCATGCGCTTCCTCACGAAGTGGGCCGCTTTCTTCAGCAGCAGCCCCCGGTTCCACAGCAACCCTACTAAAGCAGCTATTGTGCCATCCGGACGGGGCAAGGGCACGGTTCGTGGAACCCACGGGTAGGCGGTGAGTGCCCTCACGACGGGCATGAGTGCTTCGTTGTGGTGAGTTGCGAAAGGACGGCAAATGAAACCGATTTACATATCGACTCCCCTCTTGGAGTCGCGGCCCCTCAGTGCTGCGACTGAGGCGAGGGTATTCTTGAAGATGGAGGCTCTGCAGCCGGCCGGGTCATTCAAGTTGAGAGGCATGAGCATCGCCTGCCTCGCGAGCCAGGAGGCCGGTGCGACCCGCCTGGTCAGTTCCTCGGGCGGGAACGCGGGATACGCCGTGGCCTATTCCGGACGCCAACTCGGCATGCCCACGACCGTCGTCGTCCCGAAGACCACAACCCAGAGGTCACGAGAGCTGATCGAGGGTGAGGGCGCCGAGTTGATAGAGCATGGGGACTCCTGGGACGATGCTCACGCTTATGCTGTCGAGCTGGCAAAGGCGGAAAGTGGAGCGTACATACACCCCTTTGATGACCCGAGGGTATGGGCAGGGAACGCCACCATCATCGATGAGATAGCGGAGGTTGGGCCAAAGCCGAGCGCGATAGTTGCTTCTGTTGGCGGGGGTGGGCTTCTGTGCGGACTGCTACAGGGGCTTCACCACGTCGGTTGGGTGGACGTTCCAGTCCTGGCGGTCGAGACCGAGGGGGCGGCGTCCTTTGCTGCTTCGGTGAAGGCCGGCGAACTGGTGACGCTGGGCAGCATCACCTCTGTCGCTACTTCGCTTGGGGCGCGCAGGATCGCATCAGAAGCCCTGGAGTGGACCAGGAGGCACGAGATTATCCCCTGGGTGGTGAGCGACCGCGATGCCGTGGATGCGTGCCTGAGATTCGCGGACGACCACCGGGTGCTGGTAGAACCGGCCTGTGGGGCATCTCTCGCCGCTCTTTACCAGCGCGCCGAGCCCCTCGAGGGATTGGACTCAGTTGTAGTGATCGTGTGCGGCGGGGCCGGCGTAACCAGGGAGCTCCTGCAACAGTGGGACCGCGACGTGCGGCCGTAGCACAGGGACGGACGGTAGCCTCCGCGGCGATGACTTAGCGAGGCACCGTGTGTTGGCACAGGAAGAGAGAACGCCCGGGGGTGTCCCGGGCGTTCTTCAGTTCATGGCTTGCGTCATCTCTTCAGGCTGATATCACGGGCTCAGGGGCCATATTACGAGTGGGCAGACCTCCGCCTCAGGAAAAGACCCGTGCCCAGCAGCCCCACTGCGAGAGCGACAAGTGGAGCGGTGGGAGCGGTTGAGCTGGGTGCTTCTCCGGTGTTTGGCAAAGCCCCGGGAGTGCTGGTCGCCGCGGGTGTAGCAGCGGCGCTCGTAGCCGAAGGCGTAGCAGTGGGAGCGGCGCCCGCAGCCGACGGTGTGGCGGTGGGAGCGGCGCCCGCGGCCGACGGTGTGGCCGTGGCTGCGCCCGTCACCTCGGCTTTGGCGACAACGAACCCGCGCACGTTCTGACCGTTGACGACGTCTGGACCGGTGTCTCGTACGAAGGTGTAAAGGGGCATGCCGTTATACGTGACCTGCTTCGTCCCATCAGAACGGGTGATGGTGCCTAGCGTCCCACCTACGCCCGATGGGAGAGTCAGGGTTCCAGACGCCGTGAAGGGGGGCCAGGCCGCCAGGAGCGCACCTGTCACGTTGCTCACGCCGGGCTTGTCGCCGGTGTAGGTATACAGTGTTGTTCCGTTAGGGGTGGTAAGAAAACTACCGAGCTGCGGGGTTGATCGGACTGCCACGGTTGCGCTGGTCTGGGCAAGCGATATTGCCGTGGTGGCGAACAGTAGAAGTGGAACCACCAGGAATGCGATTTTTTTCACCCTTGTCTCCTTTGTAAGCTTGTAGCCTTGCTGCTGCTGCGACCGTCGACACAAGCCGGCATGGCGAAAGCAACATCCATGCCGATGTCATAGCCCTGCTGTGGACTGTAGCGCGCACTCTCGGCATGGTTCACATGGAGGGGTAGATAGAGTTACAGTTCACGCGGCTTTTGGCAGGGAGCGGACGGACCGCTGGACACCGTGGCCATGGCCGAAGCCAAGCCAGTCGGTCCAGGTGCCCTCGGGAGTCTGGATGCCGGCAAGCTGGAAGGGGGAGTGACCCGCCCGCTTGCCCCGCTTAAAGACATGGGCGTTGCGATAGAGGGTGAACAGGTCGAGGAAAGGTTGGCCGAGGCTCTTCCTGAGCTCGGCGTAGGGCCGAAGGAGGGAGTTGACGCATTCCACCAGGCTGGAACCCCGCAGGATGGAACCCAGGACGGCCGCCACCCTCTTCCTTGCTCCCGAATAGCCACCACCCCAGTAGAGCAGGGAGATGAGGTGAGCCCGAAGGTAGTGTTGCTGCCTGCTCGCGCCCCCCTCGGCTCGCCCCCGATCCCGTTTCCGCTCTAGCTGCCACTCTCGACACAGATATCGCACCCCTTCCTCCCCCAACTCCCTAACTATCTCCGCCACCAGCAGTTGGAGTCTGTCCACATAGGCCAACAACCCCGGACCTGATTGATCCAGGTAATCCGCCAGCTTGCTGGCTGCCGATACTCCCAACTCCCGCATCAACTCCGTCGCCGCCGATAGATCCCCAAGACACTCCCCTTTGCCGCGGATCCGGCCACTCCCCGGCTCAATCGGCTCCAGCGCCTCCCGAACCCACGTCGCCAGCAGCCGAAGGCCCTCGTATCGCTCTATGGCCAGCCTCGCCTCCTGTCGGGCTCTCTGGTAATCCTCGTGGACCACTCCCCCCATCATCGGGGAGTTGGGCATCCTCTTCGCCTTCCTCCCCTTCTCCTCTTCCTTGGCTATGGCCGCATAGGCTGCTCTCTCCAGCACTCCCACGGCCCGTCCCACATGCCGCAGGGCATGCCACAAATCCAGGTAGTGGTCTACTTCCACCCACTTGGCCACCATGGCGCGGATCGCCGCTCCGCCATCGCTGGCCAGCCGCGCTATCCGGACTCCTCGACGGGCCATCTCGTCCACGGTCCCCTGCCAGGACTCCCCATCCACCCGCCTTGTCTCTTTGGCTGCCAGGATCAAGAGCGACTCCGGATGTACCGCCACCAGATTGCCCTTCCTCTGAGCATACAGCTCATCGATCCCCACCTCAGCCTCTGGTAGGAGCAGCCCGAGGCCTTCATTGAACTGGCAGGCTTCCTGGCTGGCTCTTGCGAGCACCCCGTTGACATACCCCAAGGAGGGCTCCACCCGCAGGATAGTCCCCAGGCACTCGGCGATAGCCCGCTCGGAGGCATGTCCCACCATCGCCATGGTCAGGATGGATCGGTCAAGATGGGCACGGTCGATCTCCAACATGAAGGGACTGGCCGTCGGTCCAGGCTTGCGAGGCACAAGAGCCTCCTCCACGGCCGTAACCACCTTCTTCTCCAGGGTGTAGATGAATTGCCTGGAGGTCTGGTACTCCCTGGCCAAGCCGCTTACCAACCCGTAGACCCCCGGGTTCGCCGCTACCGTCATAGCAATCCCTATCCGCTGCCCCAAAGTGATATCCTGTCGCGGGGAGCCCATAGCTTCCTCCTTGGCTGATGTTACCGTTGATCCCGGTCTTCATCAGCCAAGCTCTTTTCATGCCGCGATTCCCTCCCTACATCCCCACACTGTCACTCAGTCGGTGAACCATGCCCACGCGACCTCCCCGCACAGCAAC
>JAJYKO010000654.1 GCA_021788565.1 Chloroflexota bacterium | reverse complement strand
CACGCTGGGCCACGTTGATCATCTCCGCGACCGCCAGGTTGGTGATCCCGACGAGCAGTTGGTTCAGGATCTTGATCGTGCTGCTGCTGCCGACCGGGCCTACATGGAAGATGTTCTTGCCGATAGCTCGCAGGACAGGCTCGGCCCTCCTGAAGGCCTCGATGTCACCCCCCACCATCACGGCAAGTGTAGCCGCCCTTGCGCCGGTAACGCCCCCGCTGACAGGTGCATCCAGGACTGTCGCCCCCTTCTCGGCGAAGCGCAAAGCCAAATCCTTCGCCAGGGCAGGGGAAATGGTGCTCAGATCGATGAACAGCTGCTCGGGCTGCGCGCCCTCGATCAGTCCTCCATCGGCGATGTAGACGGACTCCACGGCCGCGGGGGTTGGGAGCGAGGTGAAGACGATCTGTCCTGCTCGTGCTACCTCCGGTAGACTGGCGGCAGCGATGGCCCCGGCCTCCACAATCTTCTGGACCGCCTCGCTCGAGCGGTTGTAGACGGTCAGCCCATGGCCAGCCTTCACCAGGTTTAGCGCCATCGGGTAGCCCATGTTGCCGAGCCCCACGAATCCCAGGTTCATCTCGGTTTCTCCTCACGCTTTGAAGGACTGTGCCACGGCCTGGAGTCGTGAGTAGACCACCATGCGGCAACGTTGTGGATTAGATCACGAGCCCGCACGACCCGCTAAACCGGATCAACATCCTGGAAAGAAATCAGATGTGCCGGTTCATCGTCAGCCGCATCACGGCCTCAACGGTAGCCTGATGGGCCACCGTTAGGTGATGGACCAACAGGTCGCGGGCGAGCGCGGGATCCCGCTGTCGCAAAGCCGCTGCTATCTCCAGATGCTCGTGGACCACATCCTCTGCTTTGCTCATGTCCAGCCTCAGGACGATAAGCCGCAACATGTGTTCCATGGATTGCGTCAGCACCTGAGCCATGCGCCGGTTGCCGGCCGCTTCCGCGATGGTGCGGTGGAAGTCTAGGTTCTCGATGAGGTGCTGGTGATAGCTGCGGTGATTGCCGGGACGATAGGTCGAGCATAGCCGCTCGATACGGTCCAGGGCATCATCGGTAATGCTGATGGCCGCCTTTTGCACCATGGCCGTCTCAAGAAGAAGCCGTAGCTCGAAGATGTCGTGGACGTCTTGCAGTGTCAACCGCGAGGTCAAGTAGCCAACGCGGGGAACGGCCTCGACGAGCCCATCCCCTTGCAGCATCGTCAGAGCCTGACGCAACGGCGCTCGACTCACCCCATACTTGGCGCTCAGTTGTGCCTCGTTGAGCCGCTCTCCCATGTCGAAGACGCCGTTCACTATGTCGGCTTTGAGGGTCTGATAGAGCTGCTCCTTCAGCGTGCCATCTCGGGCTGTGGACGAAGCGCCTTCTGGAAGATAAGCCATCAGCGAGCGCCTTTCTGTGAGATCTGTGAGGATGAGTTTGAGCGGAGGCTCAAGCTAAATCATACACTCAGGGAATGTCGTTGTATAGATGAACATGGGATATTGTTGACATCACAGACCGTGATGATATAATCAGCTGGCTCTCGTGATAGGCTCAATTCCGACAGAGCTTACCGTTGCCAGCCGAGCTCACGATTGCGCTGTGACTGAGTCGACAGCATTGATGACGAGCTAGTTTCGCAAGACGCCGTGGCCGTTGCCTCCCCTTCCGATTCTCGGTGGCGGCAAGATCGCATCCTCCGAGTTAGGAAAGCGGCCGACTGGCACCCTTCCAATCGGTGCGTCCACTACGTGTTCGCCAAAGAAGGCATCTCCAAGGCAGCGTGGCCAAATGCTCTGGTTTTCTATACGCGGCGAGCTCATGTTCCAAGAATTGCAAGGAGGGCTGACTTGGCACTCTACCTGTCTTCACTTTCTCCCTAGGGCTGTGGGAAACCCTTCGACACCATACCAGGAAGCATCGCGCTGCTAAAACCGTGCTGTTCGACGTGACAGGCGCCAGCAGCGATCCCGCGGGAAGTCATCGTTGATCCCGGGCTGTCGCCGTTCGTAAACGTGTTGACTACCAACGCGCATATCAAGGAGTTGAACGGAAATGACAATCTCAGCACGAACCCTTTCGGTTGTCCTGGCGTCCTCGATGCTGGTCCTGCTGGCGGCTGCCTGCGGTGGTGGAACGGCTGCGGCGCCCACAGCCGCGCCCAGCAAGCCAGCCGCCTCCCCGGTTGCGGCTGCCACCAGTGCTCCTACCTTGGTGCCTGCTCCGCAGGCCACAACGGCGGCCCCGGCTCCGCAGGCCACAACGTCTGCCCCGGCTGCTTCCCCAACTCAAGCGTCCGCCTCGGGTGGTGACATCGTGATCGGCATGAACGCGCCGATCACAGGGATTTCATCGGGCATGGGCGATCTCGCTATGAAGTCGGCGAATCTGGCCGTGAAGGAGATCAACGCGTCTGGTGGGGTCAACGGCCATCAGATCAAGCTGATCCCCGAAGACAACCAATCCACCAATCCCGGTGCCCTGGCAGCGCTCAGCAAGAGCATCGAGCAGGACAAGGCGCTGGTTGAGCTGGGGCCGGTGATCAGCACCCAGATTCAGGCGATCTCCGACGCCGACAAGCAGGCCGGCGTACCCATGGCGACCGGCGGAACCGCCGTGAAGAACACCCATATGGGCAACCCATGGCTCTTCCGACTTCGGCCCGACGACTCGATCGCGGCCGCTGCCCAGGTTCAGTACATCAAGAACGACATGAAGCTAACCAAGGTCGGGATCCTGAACGATACCGACGCAGCCGGTGCCGGTGGGGCCGCTCTGGTGGAACAGTACGCCAAGGAGCAGGGGCTGACCGTCGTCAAGCACGAGACCTACACTGCCAACACCAAGGACTACACCGCCCTGCTGCTTGGATTAAAGACCGCGGGCGCCCAGGTGATCTCGGTGTACGCCACACGCGCGGAGGACGCGGCCATCATCCAGCGGCAGTACCAAGAGCTCGGCGCCCCATACCGTTTCATCGGATCCGCCGTGAATGCCGAGGCTGATACCCTGGCTCTCTCCAAGGACAACGCCGTCGGCATCGACGTGGTAGTGGACTTCACCTTCGGGGCAAACGACGTCTCCAAGAAGTACGCCGCTGATTACACGAGCGCTTACAATTCAGCTCCAGACACGCTGAATGCCTGGAACTTCGACGCCATCAACATCATGGCGAACGCCATCAAGCAGGCGGGTACGGATCGCAGCGCTATCATGAAGGCGATCCTGGCTACCCAGGGCTACGGCGGAGTCTGTGGTACCTTCTCCTTCACTCCCAACGGCGATGGTCTCCATGAGAATAGCGTCGTCGAGGTTCAGAAGGGTGGCACGTTCAAGCTGCTCAAGGTGGTAAAGGTCGCGCCAACCCAGTAGGGGGGCCCGCCCTGTCGATTACTTGGGAGGAAAATAAAGTGAAACCTCGTTTCAATGTGGGATGGATCGTCCTGTTGATCTTCCTCGGCACCATGATTAACTACATGGATCGTGTCAACATCTCGCTGGCCGCGCCCGCCATGGTCAAGGACGCTGGATGGAGCATGGTCACGCTGGGTGTAGTGCTGTCGAGCTTCTTCTGGGGGTATTTCCTGCTGCAGATCCCGGGCGGCTGGCTCGCCGACCGCTTCGGCGGGCGGCGGGTGATGACCGTCACGGGCTACCTGTGGGCCCTATTCACGGCGGCCACGGCGGTATCCGCGAGCTCAGTGCCTGTGCTCACCGGCGTGCGAGCGGGCCTGGGCGCGGCGGAGGCTGCCAACTTCCCGGCTGGAACCTCCATCGTAGCCAGGTGGCTTCCTCGAAGTGTGACCGCGAGGATGCAGGGGCTCAACCAGTCCGCCATCGCCCTGGGGCCCCTAATCGCCACCCCGCTGTCCATCTTCTTGATCACCACCTGGGGTTGGCAAAGCATATTCTACATGTTCGCCGTGATCAGTCTCATCTGGGCCACCGTCTGGTGGACCGTGACCAAGCGAGCTGGCCTGCCGGACATCCCGGAAAAGCAGCCACAAGCCTCGTCCCAGCCCGTCATCCCGGATTTCATCGATCAGCCCTTCAAATCGCTCGAGGTCTGGGGTTCCTCGATGGCCTGGTACGCCAGCAGCTACGTGTTCTACTTCCTGCTGACCTTCATGCCCACCTACTTCGTGCAGGCCCAGCACGTCCCGCTCCAGGAGCTCGCCCTGCTGGGGACCGTGCCCTGGGCCGTCCTGTTCATCATGATGAACGTGG
>JAJYKO010000653.1 GCA_021788565.1 Chloroflexota bacterium | reverse complement strand
CGGCTGGTTCTACACCACTGAGAGACTTCGCACGTTGTGCGACATCTGGGAAAAGTACGGCAGCGGCCTCACCAACATGCATGGCTCCACCGGAGACATCATCCTTCTGGGCACGCAGACCGATAAGCTGCAGGAATGCTTCAACGCCCTCAGCGAAGCGGGATTTGATCTGGGCGGCTCTGGGTCCGATCTTCGAACACCCAGCGCCTGCGTGGGACCAGCTCGTTGCGAGTACGCGTGCATCGACTCCCTCAACCTCTGCCACGATCTAACGACGACCTATCAGAACGAGCTGCACCGGCCGATGTGGCCGTACAAGTTCAAGATCAAGATATCCGCCTGCGCCAACGACTGCGTGGCGGCCGTGGCCCGAGCTGACATGTCCATCATCGGTACCTGGAAGGGGCCTCTGCGAATCAACCAGGAGATGGTTCAGCAGTACTTGGACGACGGGTTCCCAGTGCAGAAGCGAGTCGTCGATATGTGCCCCACCCAGGCTCTCTCCCTGGAGAACCGCAGGCTCTCCCTGGCTGAAGAGGACTGCAAGCGGTGCATGCACTGCATCAACATGATGCCGAAGGCGATCCGCCCCGGCGCGGAGAAGGGTGCGAGCCTGCTGATCGGCTCGAAAGCCCCGATCGTGCGTGGCGCCTACCTGTCGTCGGTTATCGTCCCATTCATGAAGCTGGAGCCGCCATACAACGAGCTGAAGGAACTCCTGGAGAAGATCTGGGAGTGGTGGGACGAGAACGGCAAGACAAGAGAGCGGGTTGGAGAGCTGATCGATCGGCTCGGAATGTCCAAGTTCCTTCGTGAGATGGGTCTCGAGCCGGCGCCGCAGATGGTGTTCCAGCCGCGGTCCAACCCATACTTCTTCTGGCAGCCCGACGAGGTCAAGTAGGGCATCGTAGCCGATCATCAACTGGCGATATGAGGTGAGAAGATGGCAGAGGTCAGGACAGATTTCGGGCCTCCCTATTTTAAGGACTTGATGCCGCAGGTCATGGTGGACAACTACGGTCAGTGGTCCTTCCATGAGACGCTGCGACCCGGCATACTTAAGCACGTGGCAGAGGGCGGTGATGCCGTCTACACCGTGCGAATTGGCTCCCCCAGGCTGCTGAGCATCAACACGATTCGCGAAATCTGCGATGTGGCCGACAAGTACTGCGACGGCCACCTGCGCTTCACGAGCCGGCACAACGTTGAGTTCCTCTTGACCGACGAGTCGAAGGTCCAGCCCCTAGTCGACGAGGTTAAAGGGCTGGGCTTTCCGGTGGGCGGAACCAACAACTCCATCAGCAATATCGTCCATACCCAGGGCTGGATACACTGCCACAGCGCCGCCACCGATGCCTCCGCGCTGGTGAAGTCGGTCATGGACGAGATGCAACCATACTTCGAGAGCATGACGCTCCCCGGCAAGCTGCGCATTTCCGTGGCGTGCTGCTTGAACATGTGCGGTGCCGTCCACTGCTCCGACCTGGCGATAGTGGGCATTCACCGAAAGCCACCTAAGGTCGACCACGAGCGGCTGGCCAAGGGGTGCGAGGTCCCGAACATCATCGCGGCCTGCCCCACGAGCGCTATCCGTCCGGATCCCAAGAACAAGTCGGTTGTCGTCAACGAAGAGAAGTGCATGTACTGCGGCAACTGCTTCACGGTTTGCCCCGCTATGCCGATAGCCGATCCCGAGAACGATGGTGTGGCCATTTTCGTCGGCGGCAAGGTGTCCAACGCGCGCAGCGCCCCCATGTTCTCCAGGCTTGCGATCCCGTACCTGCCCAACCATCCACCGCGGTGGCCGGAGACGGTCGCGGCCGTCAAGAACATCGTGGAGGTGTACGCCAAGCACGCCCATTCAGGCGAGCGCATGGGCGAGTGGATCGAGCGGGTCGGATGGGAGACCTTCTTCCGGCTTACGGACATCCCGTTCACCGACAAGCACATCGACGACTTCAGGTTTGCCCCAACCACGTTCAGGACGTCAGCTGCCTTCAAGTGGTAGGAACGGCGGGAGTGGGGAGGTGCGGCGCGCCGCCCTTCCCACCTATCCCAAGCAGGCCACGGGCCAGAAGGGAGACCAGAAATGACTGATGGTTTGCAGGACAAGGTGCTGGCATACCTTGCCACGGTGGAAAAGGCAAAGAACCGCGAGATCGCGACCGCGTTGAACGAACCCAAGCACGACGTCGACGCGGCTGTGGCGGAGTTGGCAAAAGCAGACAAGATCGAATACCTCTACATCGGGACCTCCTACGTAAAGCTCAAGGGCAAGTAGGACAGGCCAAGAAAGGCCGCCAATGCTGTCGGACCTGTTGCGGAAGAGCAGGGCCACCGTACTTAAGAGATGGCTCGAGCTGATACTGGAAAGCTATCCTCCGGACGCCGCCGACTTCCTGCTGGGAGAGAAAGACCAATTTCTCAACCCTGTCGGTTACACCATCTCCACTGAGATCGAGGCCATCTACCAGGAGCTCCTGGGGGGCATGGACGCGGAGAGACTCTCGAAGTCGCTGGATGATATCGTCAAGATTCGAGCGGTTCAGGAGTTTTCTCCCTCCCAGGCGGTTGACTTTGTCTTCCTCCTGAAGCGAGCGATCCGCCCGGAGCTGGGGGATGCGGCGGCCACGCCACAGCTTCATCGTGAACTGTTGGATCTCGAGGCCAGGATAGACAGGGTGGCTCTTTTGGCTTTCGACCTGTACATGGGGCGTCGAGAGAGGATTTTCGAGATTCGGATCAGAGAGTTGCGTGACAGAACAGGACATCTCGTGGAGCGCTTGAACCGGATCTACGGGGGCGTAGATCAGGAAGGGCTCGGCTTCGACGCGCCTGACATCGAGCGAGGCGGTGCCAAATGAAGATGCTTCTTCCCCTCTTGCTAGTGTTGGCTCTCGCCCTGGTGTCATTTCTGGGTGGCGAAGTCGGCAGTTTGCGGTACCTTTTTGGTGTTGTCTTCCCATACCTGGCCTTCGCCCTTTTCGTGGTTGGTTTCGTGTACCGCGTTGTGAGATGGGCCAGGTCCCCCGTCCCTTACCACATTCCCACTACTTGCGGGCAGCAGAAGTCGCTGCCCTGGATCAAGGCGAACAATCTCGAGAGCCCGTACAACACACTTGGCGTCGTGGGCCGGCTGGCCATGGAGTTGTTTCTTTTCCGCTCACTGTTCAGGAATACCTCCCTCGAGATCAGGGGAAAGCGACTTCTGTACCGGGACCACAAGATCCTGTGGCTGGCGGCTATCGCCTTCCACTGGTCCATGCTGGTGGTTGTCATCCGCCACTCCAGGTTCTTTACGGAACCGGTGCCGGTCTTCGTCACCGTCGTGCAGGCCCTTGACGGCTTCTTCCAGCTCGGCGAGCCGGTGGTCTACATCACGAGCGTGACCTTCCTGCTGGGGCTGGCCTATCTGCTGTTCAGGCGGATCACTATCCCCCAAATCCAATTCATGTCCTTGACTACGGACTATTTCGCGCTGTTCCTCCTTCTCGGCATCGGACTGTCGGGCGTTTTGATGCGCTATTTCTTCCGCACTGATGTGGAGGGAGTGAAGGAACTTGCCATGGGGCTCGTCGCTCTCCGCCCCGTGGTTCCAGACACGGTCTCTCCACTCTTCTTCGTGCACATATTTTTGGTGAGCAGCCTCCTCGCGTACTTTCCCGCGAGCAAGCTGATGCATATGGGAGGGATCCTGCTGAGCCCTACCAGGAACCTTGCGAACAACAGCCGAATGCGAAGACACGTCAACCCGTGGGACTACCCGGTGCCCCTCCACACCTACGCGGAGTGGCAGGAGGAGTTCAAGGACAAGCTCGAAGCTGCGGGCATCCCCCTGGATCCCGAGCCGGCAGAGTAGCCACAGATCGACGCGTAGAGGGTAGAGATGCCGGAGAAACAACCAACGCCCGAGCAGATGATGCAGATAAACCCCAATCCCACACCGTGGGATTGGATGGACCCGCACATTGATTTCGAGGCGCGAAAAGGAAGCTACTGCTACAGCGCCAAGCCGGAGATGCTGCAGCAGCTGGGGATGGCCAATCCCCGGAAGTGGCAGCCCTGGGAGCAGGACTGGAAGCTGCCGGAAAACTGGAAAGAGATCATCCTGAATGGGATGAAGGAGAGGCTGGGCCGGTTCCGCTCGTTCCAGCTCTATATGGATATCTGCGTTCGCTGTGGCGCGTGCGCGGACAAGTGCCACTACTTCGCCGGTTCCGGCGATCCCAA
>JAJYKO010000652.1:2550-4234 GCA_021788565.1 Chloroflexota bacterium | reverse complement strand
TCGCGGTGACGCCCTTGCCTTCGGCTAACGGTTAGGTGCTGCATCCACCGTGGGAGACTCTCACTCCCGAGTCCGCGCCCATGCCGGGCGCACAATCAAGACGCAGGGGCGGCTCGCGAGCCGCCCCTACAACCGCCGCCCCGGGCTACCCTCGCTAAAGCGTCTATTCCAGCCTGTGAAGATCAATGTGTCGGAGCACGGGCCGTCTACCCGGGACGTGTCGGCGCAAGCTGCTCGCCCGCGAACTCGAACCACGGCTTGTCTCTACATTGTTGGCCAAGGTCTCGGGCTACGCTCGAGCCCTTTCCTGTCCCAACTGCCCAGGTCTGCGGCGGCTTCATAGGTGGTCTGGGCGAACTCGAGGATCATCTCGTCCGGGTTCGCGGCCGTCCTGACGTAGTCGTAGGGCAAGATGAACTCGCCCAGTTCTTTGCTGTAGAAGGCAGATGTGGGAAGGACATGCGCCTCCGCGAAATCTGCCGGCGCGGGCGCCGCATAACTGTAGAAGACAGGGTACGGAACCGCCCCTCCCCCTGGCCAGAACCCGAGGCTGCTCACCTCATGAGAGTAAGCTTCTTCCATCACCCGTCTCGCAACGTTGAACGCACCTCCTGAGTAGGCAGGCGCTGGACGGCCCGAGAATCGGGTCACAGCCAGGTCGAAGCTGCCCCAAAAGAACTGCACCGGACTTACCTTGCCTATAAAGCGCGATCGGAACTCCCTGAAGACCCGGTCAGATTGCAGAATGATCTGCCAGAACCGGCGGGCGTACTCCGGGTCGTAGGAGGCGTGCTGTCGGTCCTGACCGAACGGAATGGGGCGCTCGGCCTCCACCGGAACGGACCATACCTTCACTCCGAGCCCGAGAGAGGTGAGCGCCTCCATCGCCTCGGCATAGAAGTCCGCCACGGAGACGGGTCGCAGCTTGATGTCTCGCCTGGAGCCGTCGCTCACATCGACGCGAAGTTCATGGTCGATGAAGTCGAAGCTGATCTGGAAGACCCGCCTCCCGTGAGCAAGAGGCGGAGTAGCCATCCCTCTGGCAGTCACAAGGAGTGATGTCTCCCACCAGTGGTTGATCATAGGGGCCTGGGCGAGGGCTACCTTGCCTACCACCTGAGTCCACATATGAAGGGTGTCATAGGTGTCCTTCCAGTCTGCAAACGACAAGGACGGCCAGACGCCGCCCACCCCTCGCGCTTCGCTCTCTTGCTGGCTCATAGTCTTCACCCAAGTCCGTCGGGCTACTGTCTCGTGACACGTGCCCTAATACCGTGGAGCCTGGGTTGTCCCCACCAAGGCGGCTCCCGGATCGACCGCCGGCAGCGTTCACAGGGACAACGCCGGCTCCTAAACCAAACCCAAGGTGAAACCCGCGGGGTCTCTGGGGATCAAGGCGCGTCAGTACATGACCACGAGCCAAAGACCCCACAGGTTTGGTCGCCGCTTCGCTTTATATGCTAGATCACTAGTCTCGGACTACATGTCCCGCGTTATCACCGAGTAGTGGCCCCGTGAATCTTCACAGGAACCGGCGGTTGGTCGAAGAAGACCTCGTCCACGTAGCACCATAGCCACTCCTCGCCGGGTTGGTACGACTGGATAATGGGATGGTCAGTCTCGTGGAAGTGCTTGGTTGCGTGCTTGTTTTTCGAGGAGTCGCAGCAGCCAACGTGTCCGCATG
>JAJYKO010000652.1:0-2450 GCA_021788565.1 Chloroflexota bacterium | reverse complement strand
TCCACGTAGCACCATAGCCACTCCTCGCCGGGTTGGTACGACTGGATAATGGGATGGTCAGTCTCGTGGAAGTGCTTGGTTGCGTGCTTGTTTTTCGAGGAGTCGCAGCAGCCAACGTGTCCGCATGTAAGGCAGATGCGCAGGTGGACCCAGCTATCCCCCATCTTGAGGCACTCCTCGCACCCGTCGGCGCTCGGGGTAACCTCCCTGATCTCGTCCAGATGCGTACAGTTCCCGTCCATGGACTTGCTCCTTGTTGACTAATCGGTGTCCCGGCTGGTCTTGCACGATCCGGTCCCGAGTCTCGCCACGCTGCGACGGGAAAGCGTCGGCAGGATTGCACACGGTGGTGAATGTACCACCTTGCGGGAATCTCGGGTGTGCGGGAGCAGAACGGGGCACTGCCGCGGGTTCGGGCAGTGCCCCGGCCGGCCCGCGCCAGGGGGTCCCACGACCGCCCGACGCGAGCCGGCCATCAACGCACGGGAGTTGACTCCAAAATGGGTTCGACCTAAACCAAGGTGAAACCCGCGGGGTCTCAGGGAATCAAGGCGCGTCAGTACAGGACCACGAGCCAGAGACCCCGCGGGTTTGGTTACCGCTTTACTTTAGTTGGGTTTGCCGGAGCCACCCCTGGATGACTTTATGCCCACGTCAATGTAAGTCAGGTTGTACCCTCCATCCTTAGGACTGACTACCGGCACGTGTACCGCGCTTTCGCTCGGCGGCGCGGCATACTGGTCGGCAAGCGGATCGTCGGCCTTGGCCGGCGGCGTAACTCCGGTCCCCGCCAAGAAAGCGACGTTGGGAGTGCGAGTAGAGTTGGGATCCAGGCTAAAGGTCAAGCGGTACAGCCCAATTCCGTCAGTCGCCTTCGCGGTATCCCAGGTAGACCCGTAGATAGCTTTCCCCGGGAGGTTGATCTCCGAGGTGAACTTGTCCGACGGCTTGGTCCCAGTGGCGTAGGTCTCCCAGACGCCATGGCTAAAGAAAGTTGGGAGTACGGTGGTCAGTTCCGTCCCGTCTTCCAGCGTCGTCACCTTCACCCACCGCTGCAGGGACGAGCTCCACACGATGTCGGTCGGGGATGACGCGGTTGGGTCGCTGGCTACCTTCTGGATGGTGAGACGGCCCGTATTTGAGTAAACGGTCGCGTAGGTGCCTTCCGTCAGTACACCAGAGTGGGCGACGCATAAGGTGGGATCCGTCGTGTCCCATTTTGTGCAGGTGCCTTCCTTGGTGCCCCACATCTCTGTCACGCCGGAACCAGACAGCCATGTCATCGGGAAACCGTGCATCGTGGCAGCGTGGTAAAGCACGACTTCTGCCCTGATCTTGGACCCCAGCGCCCAGTCCATGGACTCCAGGTCGTCCGCCCAGTCTACTCTGTCTACTGTCACCGGTGTGCCAGCGGTACCATCCACATTCTCGGCCTGCCACACGTTAAGCGGGTCTTGCTGGTGGTACCAGATGGTCCCATCAGACAGTGTTGTGTGAGCACCGGCGAGCGAACTTCCTTCCAACGTACCCTGTAACGTGAGGCCGGTTCCCTCCGCCCAAATGGCAGGGTACGACAGGCTGTTGCCGGCGGTCTCAGTCGGAGGAGGCTGCGGGGGAGCCCCGGCGGCCGGGACGGCTGCCACAATCAGAAGCACTACACTACAAAGTAACGCCGCGAGTACCCTCAATCTCATCGAAGTGACCTCCACATTGAGTCGAATCGAACACAACAATCGAACTACGAGGCGTCACATCCGACAGATGCTGATGATCTGCGACAAGCTGTGGGACAGGTTTGTGGAGACCCTCCAGCCACGCTGCCCTCGGGGGCGATCCGTGGTTCTGGAGGCCCGCCGACGTTCTCTGACCCGTGGCATCACCCCCTCTCGTAGCCATACGCTGACGTAGCTTCGGTCGACAAGCGGGGTTACTGTTCATCTCGGGCGTGAGGACGCCCGCACCGACGACAGAAATTGTGAGACCTAATATAAGTATGCCTAGATGATGAGTCAATAGTACATCCTGCCCAAACTTCAGCGATTGCGTAGTAGTGCCTGATTGTGGCAGAGAATGAGTAGCACACTATGGGGATTATAGTGAGGCTAAGATAATAGTGAGGTTAATGGTTTATCCCGCAATGCCGCGCGGTAATAGCGCCTAGCGCGCTTAGCCTCGGAGCGGCGGTGCTAGCTACTTGACCCAGTCCATTCCCATCAAGCGGCCTATCTTCGGGTTCGGAGAGCGCCATCTTCGTCGAAGCCAATAGACTTGAACCTCGGCCTCAGCATTCCGTATACCCTCATGAGGCAGCATTTCGCGTTCCTGCGCCTCGCGTTCTGATCTTTGACTGTTACTCGGCCTGCTTGAGGAAGTCGGCAAAGGCCTCATCGGCGATCTTGAAGTCGTGCTTGCCCGCCTCGGGGTACACCTTCTCCTTGATCTCTACCACG
>JAJYKO010000651.1 GCA_021788565.1 Chloroflexota bacterium | reverse complement strand
TCAAGTGAGCGATACCGAAGCGACTGCAGCACGGCTCAGGCGGATAGAGGGACAGGTCAAGGGGATCCAGCGCATGCTGGAAGAGGGCCGCCCTTGCGAGGACGTGATCACCCAGATCATGGCTGCTCGCGCTGCCCTGGACAAGGTCGCGTTGAGCGTGATGGCGGACCACATGGAGGAGTGCCTGGTCGAAACCCAGTCCTCCGAAGTGAAGAAGGCCACCATCGAACGCGCGCTCACCCTGTTCTTACGCATGTCCCCGGGGACTCAGACAACTGTCAGCCAGTAGGTTAGGAGGACGTTCCTAGATGGCAGAGCCAGCCGCAGTAACCGATGCCAATTTCGACGCCGAGGTCCTTGAGGCCAAGGAGCCGGTGCTGGTAGATTTCTGGGCCGAGTGGTGCGGCCCGTGCAAGATGATAGCGCCCGTTTTGAAGGAAGTGGCGGCGGAGCAGGGCGATAAGCTGAAGATCGCCAAGCTCGACGTTGATGGCAACATGTCCACCGCTCGCCGGTTCGGGGTGAGCAGCATCCCGACCCTCATCCTGTTCAAGGATGGTAAGCCGGTCCAGCGAGTTGTTGGCTACACGCCGAAGGACCGCTTGATGAAGACCATCGGCCCCCACCTGGAAGTCACTGCTTAAGAGCCGGCCGCGGTCAGGATATAGAGCAGGAGGCCCCGGATCTCGTCCGGGGCCTCATATTGTCTCCCCGTCCGTGACCCGCGACCATACTTCGAGGCAGACCGTGGACCTTCCCAGTTGGTACCGTAGAGGCAGCTTGGTCGTGGGCTCGCCCGGGGCTGAAGCCACCGGGCTGAAAGAACAAAGCCTGCTCAAGCAGGCTGGGAAAACAGCCCCTTTAGTGGGCTTCGCTCTCTCAGCCCGATCGCTTGAGCGTCGGGCGGACGGCGGCCTGCCGCGAAGTTGACTCACTTCCGGACGGTCTCTTCTGCCGTCGACCGTGCCTCGTTGGCACAGCCCCTGCTTTGACTTTGTTGCCAGAATGTGGCGTCAACTCGTACAATCATTGAACTGAGTTGAGAGAGGTCTTGACATGCCCCTGTTGCTGCTGTTCTTGCTGGTGCTTTTCGTAATCGCGCTGTTCTGGCTCACGGGTTTGGTCATCGGGGTCATTCTTACTCTGGTCATGGCGGGGATCGTCGGCGCCATTGCCGACTCTATCGTGCCCGGTGATCTGCCATTCGGCTGGTTGGGTGCCATCCTCGCCGGTCTGATCGGCAGCTGGGTAGGAGTTATTCTCTTTCGCTTCCTGGGACTCGGGATGGGGCCGGTCATATTTGGCATCCCGATCATTCCGGCGTTCGTCGGCGCCCTGATCCTGGCCTTTATCGCGTCGCTCCTCTACCACCGCAGCGCCAGCGGCCGGATCACTAAGAGATAGGCGCTAAGCAGCCGCAGGCTTTAGCCTGCGCGTAGCCTTGTCGGTCGAGGACGCGCTAATAGCTAATCGCTATCCGCTAATCGCTCACTCCCTCAGTCGCGTCCACTCGCACCGTCTTCTCCTGCGTGTAGGTGACCAGGCCCGGCGGCCCTCCCTTCACCTTCTTCACGTAGCGCTGAAGCGTGTAGTCCACTGGCACCTTCGTGGAGCCCCGCGCCTGACTGTGGCTCGCCGCCAGCCGCGCCGCCTCCAGCAACTCCTTCCGCCCTGGGTCGTGCCCTCCCAACTTCAGGATCACGTGGGCCCCCGGCACTCCGCGGGCGTGCAGCCACAGATCCCCAGCCGTCGCGAGATCGAAGGTCGCCCGCTCGTTCCCTCTGGCACTACCCCCGACCAGAATCTGATGCCCCTCGCTGGAGGTGAGCCGCTTCACCGAGCCGGCCGGTGGCTCCACCCTACCCTTCCCGGACTTCTGTCGGACGGCGAATCGCGAGCGGGAGCTCGCTCCTACGCCTTTCCCCGTAGGAGCCGGCTCCTGCCGGCGGTCCATCTCCTGGCGGCGATCCGCTTCCCCGATCTCCCGCCCCAGCGCCCGCAGATCCACCTCGTCTTCCGCGGTCTCCACCAGCGCCTGCAGCTGCTCCAGGTACTCCCTCTCCAGGCGCACGGACTCCAGCAGCGCCGGCACCTCCCTCGTCGCGTCCCTCGACTTCGTGTACTCTCTGAAGTAGCGCTGCGCGTTCTCCGATGGGCTCAACATCGGGTCCAGCGCTATCATCCCGCCGTCCCACTGCAGCTCCTTCTGCCCAGCTTCCAGCTGTCCCACGTTAGCCAGAATTGCCTGCCCAGCCAGCTTGAGTCCCTCCGCCTTTTCGCCCCGGGCCAGCGCCTGCCGAAGCGATTCCTCCCGCCGGTGCACTCGATCCAGCCTCGACCGCAGCGACGCACGGAGCGGCACCCGCAGCGCCTCACCCGGCCGCAGCTGTATCCTGTCGGCGAAGGCCCGCTCGATAGCCTCGCTGATGCTCTCCACCTTCTCCACCTGATCGGCCGGGAACTGCGTCAAGGGAAAGGGGGCGTACTGGATGACCGCGCCATTCTCGACCACCACACATGGCGACCACTGGTGCGTCTCCAGCGGACTGAACAGGACCGCCAGCTCCCTGGCCACGGCCTCCCACGAGCTGAGCTTAGCGAGACTGCAGTTGGCGTCCCCACACACGCGGTAGATCACCTCCCGGGCAGAGAGCGGGCCGAGCCCGGTCAACGCCTCCTGCACGAACCGCCACGCGGCGCTTGTCGGGGGCACCTGTCTGGCCGCCGCGGCCAGTTGACGCGCCAGCAGGGGCGAGCGAGGGTTGAGCTTATCCACCGGGGGCGGCGGCTCGTAAGGGAGATGCGGCAGGACCGGCCGCTGGCGGCTCAGGGATGATGGCACTCGCTTGATCGCATCCAGCACTTTGCCGTCCGGCCCGACCAGAATCACATTGCTGTGCCTACCCATCACCTCTATAATTAGCTCAGAGGCGATGGTTGAGCCGTCCTCCTGCCGGGCCTCTACAGCCAGTCTCATCACCCTCTCCAGCGGGGGCTGTTGGATGGATACGACGCGACCTTCACGCACGTACTTCCGCATCAGCAGCAGAAAGGGGCTCACGTCGTCGGAGAGCCGCCTGAGGGTGCCCCCCTGCACAAGGTGTATCCTGGCGGATTGGGGATCGGCCGACATCAGAAGACCGAAGTCGCGATGCTGAGAGCGCAGCCGGAGGCCGACCTCCAACTCCGAAAGCGGCACGACCTTCTCGACGAAGCCGCCTACCAGAGCGGCTTCCAGTTCGTCCCGTACCGCGTGCATAGTCAGGGCATCGAAACTCACGGCCGAATCCCTCCTCTGGAGCTGAGTATAGCATGCACCGGGGCGCGAGATTCAGGATGTCGGGAGATGGCGTGACGATCGGGGACAGCTAAACTAAAGCCAAGGTGGTACCCATCGTCATCCCCGCGAAAGCGGGGATCCATTGTCCGCTCCGACGCGTGGATTCCCGCTTGCGCGGGAATGACGGTTACCGGCAGGCCGACATACTTCGGGTGGGAAGCCATGTAGATTCCACCCTGGCTCTACTTTAGCGAAGGGGGGCGAGACGTGGAGGGTCGAGGGGGAGGGCGAGTGCCTGCCGGCCTTGGCGCCACGCTCGCTATCGCCAAGTCCTGCCGAGCCGCCTCGTGCTGGTCGACCAACCCTGGCACAAGGGCATTTCCCAGCCCCGAAGGAGCCTCGTGTTGGTCGACTAACCTTGGGAGACCGGCACTACCCAGCCCCGAAGGGGCGGTCCATGCTAGCCCAGGGCATCGCCGTGGGAAAGTGGCACCAGATGGACCGGAGCCCTGAAAGGGCGGCCCATGCGGGCGGATGGCAGAGGTGGCGCGGGGAAGGACTGGGTGGAACGCGACGAAGGATGACTTGGATCGCCCCTTCAGGGTTCCCTGGATTGGCTGCCCTCCATCCCAGGGCGCTCCCCTGGGCTGGGCCAGGTCAGGCCTTCGGCCTTCCTCCACGAGCCACCATGTTGGCCGTAGATTTGCTGCATAGACGCCACACTATCATCACAGGGGTACACACGTGACTGACAACCCACAACAGACGCCCTCGGGGCTGCTGTTCGTCCTCTCGGGACCCTCCGGCGCCGGCAAGGACGCCGTCATGGCACGGCTCAGGGAGCAGCGCTTTCCCCTCCGCTTCGGGGTGACCGCGACGACCCGGCGCAGGCGCGAAGGTGAGGTCCACGGGGTGGACTACTTCTTCGTGTCCGACTCCGAATTCGATAGGATGATA
>JAJYKO010000650.1 GCA_021788565.1 Chloroflexota bacterium | reverse complement strand
GCCGAGGTCAGAACGCGCAGGAGGATGACGAGCTCGCCGCCGAACTTGTCCTGGACGAAAAGGAGCGCGCTGAGCACTTCATGCTGGTCGATCTCGGCCGAAACGACGTCGGTAGAGTCAGCCAGGCGGGTTCGGTTGCCGTCAAGCAGCTCATGCAAGTGGAGAAATATTCTCACGTAATGCATCTGGTATCCCACGTAGAGGGCAGGCTGCGAAGTGATCTCCGGCCTGTGGACGCCCTTCGGGCCGGATTCCCGGCGGGGACGGTGTCGGGAGCACCCAAAATCCGCGCGATGGAGATCATCGGGGAGCTGGAGCCGGACAGCCGTGGCCCGTACGCGGGTGCCGTCGGCTACTTTGGCTTCGACGGCACCGTCGACACGGCGATCGCGATTCGGACGGCGGTCCTCGTGGACGGCATCGCGCACATCCAGGTGGGAGCCGGCATCGTCGCCGACTCGGTGCCGGAACTCGAATACCAGGAGACAATGAACAAGGCGGCGGCGATGCTGCGGGCCATCAAGGCCGCCGAAGCGATACCGGCTTTGAGTCCTGCGTCCTGAGTTCTCAGTAAATCCGCAGCAGAAATCAGAACTCAGAACACGACACATCAGGATTGGAGGTGAAGATGATACTGCTGATCGACAACTACGACTCGTTTACATACAACCTGTACCAGTATCTCTCGGAACTGGGTGCTGAGGTCCTTGTGCGACGCAATGACCGGATTACCCTGGGGGAGGTCGACGACCTCCGTCCGAGTAAGATCGTCATTTCTCCCGGTCCAAAGACACCAACGGACGCGGGAGTCTCAGTGGACGTCGTCAACCGCTTCGGCCCTTCCACCCCCATCCTTGGGGTCTGTCTGGGCCACCAGTGTATAGGCCAGGCGTTTGGTGGTCGCGTCGTTCGAGCACCGCAGCTCCGGCATGGAAAGACGTCCCAGGTCCATCATGGCGGTCAGGGAGTGATGCGAGGTCTGCCCAACCCGTTTGAGGCAGGCCGCTACCACTCGCTAGTGGTCGACCGCGAGTCGCTACCGTCCGAGCTAGAGGTCACCGCGGAGACTGCGGACGGATTGATCATGGCAGTTCGACATCGCCATCATCCGGTGCAGGGCATCCAGTTCCATCCGGAGTCGGTTCTAACGCCTTCCGGCAAACAGCTACTGAAGAACTTCCTGGAAGAGAGCTAAAACCACAGTCGGGACGGAATCGTCCCGAGTTAATGGAGGAGCAAATGGCTATCAAAGATGCAATTGCCAGGGTTTCGGCAGGTAGGTCCCTGGAGATGGACGAGGCCAGCGAGGCCATGGAGGAGATTGTCCAGGGTATAGCGACTCCGGCGCAGATTGGAGCGTTCGCCGTGGCGCTCCGCATGAAGGGCGAGACACCGGACGAGATCGCCGGCCTCGCCAGGGTGATGCGGCGCGAGGCCGTCCGCGTGGAGCTGTCCGGAGAGGTAGTCGACACTTGCGGCACAGGAGGCGATGGGAGAGGCACCTTCAACATCTCCACGGTCGCAGCCTTCGTAGCCAGCGGGGCAGGTGCCCGCGTGGCAAAGCACGGAAACCGAGGCTACACGAGCTCGTGTGGAAGCGCCGACGTCCTGGAGGCGCTCGGCGTAGCCATCGACCTGCAGCCTGAGGAGGTGGCCGCATGCGTGGACCGAGTGGGGATCGGCTTCATGTTTGCGCCCATGTTCAACGCCGCGATGAAGTATGCCGCGGGGCCGCGCAAGGAGATCGGCATCCGGACCGTTTTCAATATCCTGGGTCCGCTCGCCAATCCAGCTAGAGCCTCCACGCAGGTCATGGGGGTGGCTTCTGACGAGCTTGCCCCCGTGATGGGGCAGGTCCTGGGCATGCTTGGCTGCCGGCGCGCCCTGGTAGTGCACGGAGAGGATGGGCTGGACGAGTTGACCCTGACCGGGCGAACCCACGTGGTCGAGGTGTCCGATCTCGGCCAGCGCTCATTCACGGTCCGCCCCGAGGATCTGGGATTACGTCGCTCCACCGTGGAACAGCTGGGAGGGGGTGGCGCCGCGGAGAACGCGGCGATCGCCGAGGCTGTACTGAGTGGGGAACCCGGCCCCCACCGCGACGTGGTGGTCCTCAACGCGGCTGCCGCACTCTATGCCGCCGGTAAGGTCGACACGCTGAGGGATGGGGTCCAGGCAGCTTCCGAGAGCATCGATTCCGGTGCCGCCGCTGCCAGTCTGGAAGGCTTGCGAAGCCTGTCGCACTCGCTACGGGAAAGCAGGCTCAGCCTTGTTTCTTGACACCATACTCGCCGACAAGCGCAGAGAGATCGACGAAAGCCGGCGTGTCCGATCACAGGCAGCCTTGGAGCACGAGGCGGCAACCATGGGGCCCTGCCGTGACTTCCAGCAAGCCATCCGAAAGCCCGGGCTCTCGGTGATCGCCGAGATCAAGCGCGCCTCGCCATCCAGGGGTCCAATCAGGCCGGACCTGGATCCGCAGGCCCTCGCCCGTGGCTACGAGGCAGGAGGATGCGCCGCGCTCTCGGTCTTGACGGATGGGCCACACTTCGGCGCGCTGGACGGCGACCTGCCCACGGCCCGGGCCGCCGTCTCCACTCCGGTGCTCAGGAAAGACTTCCTGATCTCCGAGTACCAGATATGGGAGTCGCGCGTCCTCGGAGCGGACGCGGTCCTGCTGATTGTCGCCGCTGTAGAGCGTCCGATGCTGCGGCGGCTCATCGGCCTCGCCGCAGAGCTTGGCATGTGTCCTCTCGTGGAGGTCCATGCCGAGGCGGAGGTGGGGGCGGCAGTGGACGCGGGTGCTCGCGTCATTGGCATCAACAACAGGGACCTGCACAGCTTCCGAGTCGATTTGGAGACGGCCCACCGGCTCCGTCCGATGATCCCACCCGAGATAGCGGTGATTGGCGAGAGTGGCATCTCAAGTCCGTCAGAAGCAGCTCTGGTCCGATCGTGGGGAGTCGACGCCGTGCTGATTGGTGAGGCCCTGGTCAGAAGCGCCGACCCAGCCGGTCTCATCCGAGTGCTGAGTGCTGGGTAGAGGACTCAGGGCTGATAACTGATAGCTATTTGCTAATTGCTCTATGACACTTGTAAAGATCTGCGGAATAACCGAGGTGGAGCATGCTGAAGCCGCCCTTGAGGCAGGGGCGGACATGCTGGGCTTTGTCTTTGCACCAAGCCGACGGCAGATAGCCACGGATGCCGCCACCGAAATCATCCAACGCTGTCGAGACAGCTACTCACCCGATGAGCGAAGATGGTCCGCGGTCGGGGTCTTCACCGACCAGCCGTTCTCGTTCGTGGAAGACACAGCTGCGAGCTGTGGCCTCGACGTGGTTCAGCTGAGTAGCGGGGAATCCGTGGATGCCTCTCTCAGCATTGGTATGCCGATATTCAAGGCGGTTCACCTGTCTGGACTGCATCCATCAGTGAATCCTGCCAATCTCGCGGAATCTCTGGCCGAAACACTCCGCGAGTTAAGGGTGCTCCATCCCGCCAGCCGTCTGCTGCTCGACTCCGGTGGCCCTGGCGTGTGGGGCGGCACCGGTCAGACCTTCGACTGGCGGTCTATCGGACAAGCCGCCCGCGACTTCGTCGTGGCCGGAGGCCTTAACCCCTCCAACGTTGGCACTGCCATCGCCGCCATGCATCCCTGGGCGGTCGACGTGAGCAGCGGAGTGGAGAGCGGAGGGCGAAAGGACCCAGAACTGATTAGGCGTTTCATTGCCGCGGTTAGGAGGACCGACAACCATGAACAGTGATAACAACAGTGCGGCGCGTATCCGCACCCAGAACTCAGAACCCAGAATTCAGAACGCCCCGGGCCGCTTCGGCCCTTTTGGCGGCCAGTATGTGCCTGAAGTGCTGATGAGCGCCCTCTCAGAACTGGAAGCCTCCTATGAGGATGCCCAGTGCGATGACGAATTTCGCCGGGAGCTGACGCGGTTGGAAAGCTGCTACACCGGCCGTCCGACACCCCTTTACCCAGCGGAGCGGCTGACGCGCGAGCGCGGTCGCGCCCTCATCCTCCTGAAGCGAGAGGACCTTGCCCATACCGGAGCCCACAAGATCAACAACGCCGTTGGCCAGGCGCTCCTGGCGGTGCGTATGGGGAAGCGCAGGATCATCGCCGAGACGGGCGCTGGACAACACGGGGTAGCGGCCGCCACCGTGTGCGCGCGCTTCGGACTCCAGTGCGTGGTATACATGGGAGAGGAGGACGTGGAGCGGCAG
>JAJYKO010000649.1 GCA_021788565.1 Chloroflexota bacterium | reverse complement strand
GTTCTTCGAGCCCATGACGGCGCCCATGCCGGAGCGGCCGTTGGTGTGCCGGAGGTTGTTCACCACGCAGGCATAGCGGACAAGGTTCTCCCCGCCGGGACCGATCGCGGCGACCCGAATGTGTGGATCGTCCAGCTCTCCACGGATGATCTCCTGAGTTTCTCCCGCGAATTTGCCCCAGAGATGAGTCGCCTCACGAATCTCTGCATGGCCGTCGTGTACCCAGAGGTAGACCGGCTTTTCAGCGGCACCCTCAGCGAGGATGGCATCGTACCCCGCCATCTTGAGCTCGGGTGCCCACCACCCACCGGCTTCGGCCTCCCCGTAGCACCCGGTCAACGGCGAAATCGCGGCAACGGAGAAGCGGTTGGCGCCCGGGATCCCCGTGCCGACCAGCGGACCGGAGGCAAACACCAGTAGGTTGTCGGGAGAGAGTGGATCGACGTGTGCCGGGCGCTCCTTCAGCAGGTAGTAGCAGGCGAGAAGGCCGCCTCCGCCGTAGGTGCGATAGAAAGCCTCGTCGGGTTCTTCGACGGAGGTGCTCTGACGAGTCAGGTCGATCCGAAGAATCTTGCCGGTCACACCATACAGCATCGACAGGCCCTCCTTAGAAATGCGTGGGTTACCATTTTCGACCAGATCATCCGCCTCCGCCTACCAGCGCGACGAGCTTGATGTCATCGCCGGCCCGCAGGACGTAGTCTTTGGATTCCGGCAGCCCGTTCACAAGAAAGAGCGCGATCAGATCCAGCCGCAGGCCGAGATCCCGGCACGTCGCTTCAAGGGTTTGCCCCTCGCTCACGGTGATGAGCGAGCCCTCTTGATCGACGTTCGGCCACGTATTGGATCTGAGGAGGCCCACCGGCCTGATGGTCGCGCTCATTTGTCAGTCTGTTCCCTCCGCGCTGAGAGTCCAAAGGTGGGACAGCTTGCCCCCTGACTTCTCCTTACCGTATCCGGGCTCCTGGAAACGAGATGGACGGAAACCGTGGATGGGCAACGACGTTTGTCCCTCCACCATCAGCTCGGCGACGGTGGCCCCGATGGCCGGAGCGATGGCGAAGCCGTGTCCGGAGAAGCCAGTGGCGAGGAACAGGCCGTCGATGCCCTCCACCGCCCCGAGGATCGGCAGGTCGTCCGGTGTCATCTCGAACCACCCCGCCCAACCTCGCACTATTCGCAGGCTCCCAAGGGCCGGGACCTCTCTGGTCAGCGCGCGCATGGGTCGTGACATCCGTGCGGCCGTGACGGAGCTATCGAGCCCCACCTGTTCCGCCGGCTCCATGCTAACCAGTACCGACCCGTTGACGGCCTGCTTCCAACTCAAGCGAGGGCCGGTACACCGGACGAAGGGTGTGGTGATGGGAGAGGTTCGCTCGGTGATAAAAACCTGGTAGCGCCAGGGAGTGACCGGTATGTCCAGTCCCAGGGAGCGGCCCAAGGCGGGAGATCCGACACCGGCCGCGTTCAATACCATTCCAGCGGTCATCTCGCCCTGGCTGGTGTCCACCCCCCGGACGCGTCCGCTTTCCACCAGGATTGAATTCACGCCTGCCCCGGTCAAGATATTAACCCCGACTCGCCTAGCAGCCTGCGCGTAAGCGAGAGTTGCCAGTTGCGGGTTGGCGTGGCCATCCGGCGCGGAGTACATACCCGCGACCACAGTCTCAGAGATGCCTGGTACTATCTCCCTCAGATCCTGGCCCGAGACCAGCCGAACCTCCACGCCCTCGCCGCGTAGTCGCTCGACCTCTCCCTCCAGGCCCTCAAGCTCTTCTTCGTGGAATGTCAGCAGAATGTTCCCTGTGGTGCGGAACTCGGTCGGCATCCCAAGCTCTTCGTCGAGTTGGCGCCATCGCTGGATCGCCTCCAGAATAATCGGGATCTCGAGCGGATGGCGAAGCTGCACCCTGACGTTGCCGCAGTTGCGCCCTGACGCCTCGGACGCGACCGCGTTCCGCTCGAGAATCGTCACGCGAGCGCCGGCTTTGGCCATGTGGTAGGCAGCGGAGCACCCCATGATGCCCCCGCCGATGACGATCACGTCCGGAATGGAGACTCCGTCTCGCACTATTGACACCTCCCCCATTCGGCCAAACTGGCAGTGTCGTTCCCCATCCCTACGATATCGCTCCGACGTTGATCAGCAGCCTCCTCAGCTCCTCTTTCTTCGCTGGTGAGAGAGGCCGGTAGGGCAGCCGCGGATCCCCCACATGGAACCCAATCAGGTTGGCGCCTGCCTTCACGCTGGCGGCATAACCCTCGGTCACGAGGAACTGGTTCACCGGCCACATCTTGTCCCAGAGCGTCCGTGCCTCAACCAGCTCACCGGCAGCGACGAGGTTGAAAAGGCCGGCGCACTGCCTGGGCATCACGTTGGCGGCGCCCCACACGGAGCCCTTCGTGCCCAGCGCCAGTCCGGAATAGGTGATGGTATCCCACCCGTTGAGTATCGTCACCTCTTTGCCGTAACTGTAGAGAAGCTCGGAAACCTGGGAGAGATCCCCGCTGGAGTCCTTGATGTACTTCACGTTGGGGACTTCCCGGGCGATCCTGCCCATAAACTCAGCCCCAGGGTTCACGCCAGTGCCGGCCGGGTTGTTGTAGACCATTATGGGGATGTGGATGGCATCCGAAATGTCTTTGTAGTAGCCAACGATCTCGTCCAGGCTCGGGGCTTCGTAGTACGGCTGGACGACCATCACGCCGTCGGCCCCTATGCTCTCGGCGTGGCGGGAAAGATCGATCGCTTCGGCAGTGCTGCAGGAGCCGGTGTGCGGGACCACAGGCACCCGACCCCGGGCCTGATCCATCACTATCTCGGCCACGCGCTTGCGCTCATCCCGCGTGAGTACGAAGAATTCGCCGGTGCTGCCGCAGGGAATGAGGCCATGGATTCCAGCCTCTATGCTCCCGTCGACCAACTCGCGCAGGCCGGACTCCTCGATCTCGGCGCCGCCAGGCGTGAATGGCGTCGCAAGGGCAGAGAGAATACCACGGAGTTCACGAGCCATCAGGCTACCTCCACTTATCGTTTTTGCCTGCTGAAGAGTCCTGGAATCGATGCTTCAGCGGGTGGTCCCGGTATTGCCGACTGAAGTATCGCCTCCGGGGGACACGCAATCACACGTTTCGTCCCCACATGTCTCCGATCGTATAGCCTTCGGGGAACGGGTCGGTAGGGTCCAGCACGTACTGGGTGATGCCTGTGATCCAGGCTTGTCCGCTTAGCGTCGGAATCACGGCCGGGTACTGGCCCACCCTGGTCTCGCTGATCAGCCTGCCGGTGAAGATGGTCCCCAGGATGCCCTCGTGATTGAAGTCCTGATTCAAGCCTAGCTTGCCCCTGGCGTGCAGCGTGGCCATCTTGGCGCACGTTCCGGTCCCGCATGGCGAGCGGTCGATAATGCCGGTCCAGGACTCCGGCCGATCCCAATCCAGTGTGCCAGTGGACACGATCACCGCGTTCTTGCGATGGGCGTCCGGGCGGCTCGGCGGACCCGACAGCTGCGCGATAGTCACACCGGAGATGCCCGGGTTCTCCGGATGTACAACCGGCAACTGCTCGCGCGTCGCCGCCTTGATCATCTCCCCGATGCGTACGATGTCCCGCCCCTCGTCCGGGGTTAGGTGCAGCCCCAGCGCCTCCGCATCCGCAATGACGTAGAACATCCCGCCGAATGCGACATCAACCGTGACCGTTCCGAGGTGGGGGACCTCTACCTTCGCATCGAGGTGAGTCGCGAACGCTGGAACGTTCTGGAAAGTCACCCGTTTGCACTTGCTGTTCTCAACCTCCGCGCGGATGCGGACCAGTCCGGCGGGCGCCTCCAGTGTGAACTCTGTCACCGGCTCCTTCATCGGAATCATCCCGGTTTCGAGTAGCACAGTCGCCGTACAGATGGTGTTAGTGCCCGACATCGGCGGGTACTCGACCTGCTCCATGATGACGAAGCCGGCGTCCGCCTCCGGATGGGTCGGCGGCAGGATGAGATTGCAGTTGGCAGAAGGGTAACCACGCGGCTCCCGAAGCATCCGCTTGCGGAGCCCATCGGCGTGGTCCCGGAGATAGACCATCTTCTCGAACATGGTCTTGCCAGGCACGTCGAGGACACCGCCGACAATGACGCGACCGTGCTCGCCCGCCGCGTGGGCATCGACCGCAGTAATCATATCGGATAGGCGCATGTCAGGTCCCCTCCTTTGTCATCGGGTTGCGCTCGACGATGCCATCCGAATGG
>JAJYKO010000648.1 GCA_021788565.1 Chloroflexota bacterium | reverse complement strand
CAACCGTTCGGTGCGTGCCGAACCAGATGCGGCTCCAGCGATTTCAGGATCGAGAGCACTTGAATGGGTTGGGCTCCCGCCGCTCGGGCCACGCGGTAGGCCGAAAGCGGTCTTGGAGTGGATGCGAGAACTTCGAGCACCTCCGCTCGAACCCGGCTGCCGAACAAAGCTCCCAGATCCATAATGAACATAATGTGCCAAATCGATAATATATCTTACGTATAATGTCTGGTCGAAGCGGTCCTCGGTCTGCCAAGCCGGCTGCAATCGTCAATGTGCTCAGCTCGGCCATGGAAGGACACATCAGCCGAGAGGTCCCGATATCCTTGCGACACCACTCGCGTTCGAAAGGGCGGAGGGGGTCTGCCGAGCCGCCGGCGCGCTCAAACCGCCACTTCGGGGTGTGACCGAAGTCCTGACTTGGGACTCAAGGCGGCGGTGGGAGTGCTTTTCCGCACCTGACACAGAAAGCCGACGCCCGGGAGTTCTCCTGTCCGCATGCAGGGCAGAATCTATCAGTCCCGCCAGGAGACGGACCCCGCTGGGCGGTTGGTGAGGGAGCGGGTCGGTTTCCCACACTGCTGGCTACCAACTGCTGCAAGTAGCTGTATACCGAAGGAGCGCCCCGTACCCCTGGCCAACGGACCTTCCTCCTCCCTGGAGTTCTCGTTCCAAGCGAGTTCGGGTCGAAATAGAACGTAATGACGCTACTCGATAGGCCCTCCAGGCCAATCCGTTGGAGCGCCCAGAGAGGGCCCTCGCGACCCTGAGTCCCGCGTCGTCCGTTGACCGTGAGCACCCGCTGGCTGGTCAGCGCAAACGCGAGCCCCTTCCACGATCTTCGAAAAATCACGAGGGCGAGCAGGAGCAGTCCTTCGAGAACGTAGAGGAATGGATTGAGGAGGTAGCCGGGTTGTGTGATGGGGAGAAGGAAGATGATCATCAGAATCCCAACTAACACGGTGGATGGGCCGTAGATGCCCCAGTAAGTTGGTCGAATCTCGTACAGTACGCGTTCACCTGGAAGCAAGAGACCCCTAGGAAATACGTTCGGCATCTCGACGGGGCGGGATGACCAGTAGTCTGTCACCGGGGGAACCTTGACATCAACCGGCACGGGCGGTGGCGGGGCTGGGGATGATTCCAGTCGAGGGTAGGCGGGGTACTGGCCGTCGGTCGATGCAACTGGAGCTGGCGGCCGAGCTGAAGCTACAGGTACCGCTTGAGTTTGCCCTTCTGTCGGACCAGACGCTTGTTGCCCGGGGACTGCTCCTGACGAGCCGAGCGGCGGGAGGGCTGCTGTCTCTTCGTCGCCTGGAGTTGGTCGTTTCGCGATGGCTCGCAACCTGAAAGTGAAGAACAGAGAGACTCCTGTTGCCACTAACCCCAACACCAAGACCAAGCCACCCACCGTAGCATTCAATGGGGAAAGGAAAACCGATGAACCAATCAGCATCACGCCGACGATCGATGTCATCACAACAACCATGGAGTATCCCAGTCGAGTCCCACTCAAGCGATTGCGTTCTTGCCATTCGGATGCGGCCAAGGGACGAAGTGGAACGAGCCGTTCGGTAGGTCCTACGAGCGGATGGAACGTGGACTCTTCGTCGGCACGGATCCCGCGCGCCTGCATCTCGGATGAAATCTGCGCGACGAGGTCCTTCGATAGATATTGGAGAACGAGCTCGCCTCGGTCCGTCCTCAGGGCGAGCGTCTGTCCGAAGTAAACGTAGAAGTTCGAGACTGCACTCCAGGGCACGTATCGATCGTCTGCATATCGCAGCCGAGAGAGTGGATCAATTGTGAGCCCCTGATCGTCTGTAACGACCACCGTGGGCGATTTGCCGTAAGAGTAGCGATTGATGAAGCTCATGGCAAAGAACACTCCACCCATACTAGCGAGGAAGATTCCGAGGAAGTAGTTGGCAAAGAAGAGCGGTACAGCCAGGATGAGAGCCACGCCGGTTGCGACCGTGGTGACCCAAGAGCGTCGCATCAACGAAGCAAGTCGCGAGTTGACGTACCTCGTCACCGACCCCTTCAATTCGGCCGGTCTGAGGTGTGGCGAGGGCAGCGTAGGCGGCCGCGATCGAGTTGCCTTTGCGTGTTGAGTTCTTTGAAATCTCACCGCGACGAACCCGACCACCGATAGCGCGCCGGTCACCGCGATTGTCCCTGCCGCGATCGGCCACAGGTAGCCCCCGGGATGACCCATCGACGTCGGCGAGGAAGCGACGTACTGCGCATCTATGGTGGTTCCATTCGAAGTGGGGCCGGTCGCTCCGTAGATGGCTATCGGGCTACCTGCAGTATAGTTCACGACACCATTCTCGCTGCCCCACGGGTTTCCAGGCTGACTGACGTAGAGAAGCGATGAAACTTCAACGAAGATTGAGACCGAGCCCTGCGTGATCCAGAAGTTCTTTGCAGTCCAAAGCCAGGTGTTGCCGCCGTTGCTTGTGTAACCCCAATAGCCGTGAATGACCTCGCTCTCGTTCGCGGCGACCGTGGCGAAGACCTTGACGGTCTCCCCGGACTGAACGTTGGCAAGGGGAGTCACCGGCGTCGAATTGAGGTGAGCATTGGTTATCGCCTCTGGAAAGGAGAGTCCTCCCAGAAACCCGCCCATCACGATGAGCATGAATACGGCGCCGAAGAGGAGAAACCCCGCGGGGTCCGAAACCCTCTGGCCGCAGTAGGCGCACTTCCGACGGAAGGTGGTGCAGTGGTAACACTCGAAGATGCGGTCGTTGGCACACCTTCCGGCCTTCTGGTTTGTGCGAAGTCCGAAGGTCCGGCCGCAGCTCCCGCAAATCATCTAAGCCCCACTAAACGAGCTAGCTTGAACATTATTGCGTATTTGGTAATGCTCTCAACCTCACCCAAAAAGCTTGCAGCAACATTCCCTGTTCGGTCGGATGTGACTGTCGCTTAGGGGATGGTTCCTTGGCCAGGAGATCGCTCACGCCACAGATCCTTGCTCAGACGACACTCCGGTAGTAGTAGGAGCAGATTGAGCACACCCCCGAGGGGTCATCCACCGGTCTCTTGACCATCCCAACCCGCTAGATATGAGTTGGCCGTAACACCAGGTTCGCCTGCTTCGGCCCTGGTCTGCTGTTTGCAACAGTGATTACAACCGTCGGTCTGCGAAGCCGGGTGCAAACACGATTGCAACCATTGCTCTGCCCGCCGGTTGCGAAGACCGCTGCAAGCTACAGGCCAGCCAAAGTAGGCGAACCTAGTACTAGGGTCGACACATCTCCAGTGGGCGGGAGCGATAACAAGACTGGTGGATCTCGCACTCGGGCGCGTACTCTATCTGCTGATTTCGGGGGCACTTTCGGTGCGCCGCTCTGCTAGCCATCAGGATTCGGCAGACAATTGACGTGTCCGGACTCGGGGCAAGATGCTGAAGATCACTGCGGCTGAGCCGCCCCCGGTGTTGTTCCACGAAGTCTCTGGGCCGCGTACCAAAGCATGGCTACCAGCCCACTCTAGGAGTGCCCGATAGGCTCTCTCCGTTAGCAGGGAGGCGACTCCATGGTCACGCAGCATGTATGGGTAGTCCGGGGTCTTATAGGCCGTCGAGGGCAATCGACTGAAGTCGTATAGCACAATCTTGAGTCGCGGGTCGGTCCAGGCTCTCGAAACCTCTCTCCCGTCGGGATACAAGAGCATGACACCGGCGTCCGAAATGCGGACTCTAACCGCCCCGGGGACGCGCCTCCGGATATCGCTGACCATCATTGCACCACCGAGGGTGGCCACGTAGCCAAAGATTCCCAGAACGATCCACATGAACCCTGACGCTTGGCCGCGGGTGATTGGCGGTACACTCACTAGGAGTACGAATACTGCAATCAGTATGGCCGCTATCCCCGCCAGCACTCCGACGTTTCGAGCTCGTCTGGTGAAGGGCCACAACCGTGCGCTGGCGTTGCTCAGATCGAAGACTTCCACATTGGGCTCGAGCCGGGCTTGCTCGGGGCCCTTCACACCCCAACTCATCCTGTATGCTCAGTATTCGCATGATGCATAATCTGCGGCGGCTGCGCCTGACGTGACAACCGACGGAATCAATTTGACATTCATATATGAGCCGATTAAGCCAGCCGATGAATGGTTTGCCTGACCGCGGCCGAGAAACCCGCCGCACCGAATGCAACCGCGATTCGGATTAGAACCGGGAACATAGAGTCGGCAGTTCTGGATCGGGTGCAAGAATCATTGCACATACCTA
>JAJYKO010000647.1:3050-4262 GCA_021788565.1 Chloroflexota bacterium | reverse complement strand
AACCTGCTCCACGACTCGTCGCGTCGCGGCGGCGTAGTTGAGGCCGAAAGAGAACAGCCCCGCGGCCGTCATGGCAAAGATCGATGGGATTGCCAGGTTAAAGGCGACCTCCGGCACGATGCCCGTGAAGCGAATCAGGGTCGCCACGATCACGAAGCCGAAGTAGTAGTAGTTCATGTAGCCGCCCGCGAACCAGGGATCATATGGCGGGAAGTACGTGGACTTGGCCACCGCATTGATATAGGCGAACTCCATCGGCTTCTCGCCGCCGAAGTTCAGCTGCCAGAGGTCGGGGTTATTTACACGAATCAGCCAGAAGAGCCCGAAGGCTGCCAAGAACACAAGCTCGTGAACCAGGATAACTTTCCTGTTCGACGCAAGAAACCTCGCGAATTCCTGCCAACTTTTGCCAACCAGTAGCGCGGACACCCCCGCCACGAACACCATTCCCACCACAATCGGTACAGGGCCGAAGGCCAGCATGTGCAGGCTGGCAAGAAGCCAGGCCACGTACGTGACGATCAGCAGTCCGAGCACCTTGGCGAATCCATAACCCTTGTCAGCGAAAGTGCCGAAGATCCGCCACGCCAGAGGCAGCGCCAGCAGCCCCAGCAACTCCAGCGTGAGTAACCAGGAAATCGTGGGGAACCGATTGGTGATGCCCGCGCGATTGTACAGAGCGGACCACGTCCCTCCGATCTGCTGTATCTGCCTCTCGGCGTTGGATAGCAGCAGACCGTTGTACTGCGCTTCCGACGACTTGATCGGAATGGCGTTGTCGAGCGGCACCGCACCCAGCAACTGCCGGACCTTTGCCGGCGAGTATTCCGGTGTCTTCTCGAAAATGAGTACCTTGGGGTGGTCGTATACGGTGAAGATCTCCTCGGCGCTGTCGTCGTTGATCTGGATGCCGAAGAGCGTGGGGTAGGACGTGAAGGTCTTCACCAAACGGAAGCCCAGTTGACCCGAGAAGAGCAGCTTGTAGTACTCCGTCGTCATCGGATACTTCATCGGCATCCTGGGGATGGACCCATATAGCCGGTTGCTACTTAGAAATATGTACTGCGTCTGATCCAGTTGCTGAACCAGCTTCTGGTACTTTTCCGGGGTGTCATCGTTGTACAACTCCAGGGTGGTCCCCTGATACCATCCAGCGTCTCGCCCCTTCCAACGAACCGGCAGCGGATCGTCCCAGTGCTCGTTGGCAACAGG
>JAJYKO010000647.1:0-3040 GCA_021788565.1 Chloroflexota bacterium | reverse complement strand
GCTATACAGCGCAAGCCTGGGGAGTGGCCCGGGCGGTGGCTCGATCCGAACATGAGTTCTTGCCCTCGCCCAGTCGTAGCCGTGAACCAGCATCTGCGCGCCCAGGATCGCCAGGAGCGGCACGATGGGCAGGAAGTAGCGCATGGTCTTGGCGAACTGGTCACCCTCATAGGCGAAGAAGAAACCCACCCACACTACTGTCAGCAGGTACTTCGGATCTCGGCGGCGAAAGAGTTGGTAGGCACCGAACAGTAGACCAGCCCACCCGACAATGCCGAACGGCAGTCCCATCCCCCACAGCACCAGGTTGCGAAGAGGAAACAGGTAAGGAGTGGTGTTAGCCCACTGGACGCTGGGCGGCTGGTCGATCTCTCCGGTAATGAGTTTCTGCACGTAGAACATGTCGTTGAGAAACTTCGGGGAGAGACCAATGTTCAAGAAGCCGGGCCCGGTGAAGGCATACGGCTCGGCAATACGGAACACCAGGAGCCCTGCCAATGTGGCCGCGGAGAAGCGGCCCACCACCGACATCCACTCGCCCATGCGCTGATTCGGAAACGCCAGGGTCACCTCTCGCAGCTGCTTGAACGCCAACACTACGACCATCACCGCAAAGAGGGCCGCGTTGATCTTGGAGGCCATGGCGAGGCCGAGCGAGGCCCCGAGCAGGGGATAGTCGTACCATTGCGCTCCATCCCAGATCCTGACAGCGAAGAAAAAGGCGGCCAGCAAAAAGAAGGCGACGAAGGTGTCGAAGGTGAAGAAATGAGACTGCTGGATTTGGATCACCGAACCCGCGGTGAAGAGGGCGGCAAGGAGTCCGGTCCGGCGTCCGAAAAGCCGCCTCCCAATCAGAAACACCAGGAGTACCGAGCCGAGATCGAAAATCGCGGAGACTACGCGGCCAACCAGGTGGATCTGGTCGTATCCCTGCCTATCGAGTATGATCCCGAGCCATTTGACGAGAAACAGCGGGAAAGTACCGTAGACGAAACTACTGTAGCCTCGATTGTACGGGTTCAAAGGGGAGCGGGCGGTATCGAAGTACTCGCCGAAGCTCTTAGGCCAGCTGATGGAGTTCTCCACCATAGTGATGAAGCGCTCGTCCGGGTGGAGGTGCGTGAAGTCGTCCCAGTTCACGCCGGTGAGCCGAAAGACAGCGGCGACGGCCAGTATCAGCACCAGAGCAACTGGAACAGCGACTCTGCCGAGCAGATCGTGGCCTGCGCCACCGGCATAACCGGTGTGGATGGCAGCGTCGGCGTCACGCTTGGCAATCTCACCTCTCGCGCGCTTGATATCCAGAAGCACCATGGCAGCGCTAGAACGATCCCTGGTGCGGCTCCCTGTCTCACTACCATCGCGTGTAACATCCAGAGGCGTCGGAAGACCAGCAGACAGCGACTCGTCCCGAGGCGAAACTTCATAAGTTGGGGATGGAGGGAGCAACGCGCCATCCGCTAGGGGACTCGTAGCACCTATCTGAGTGCGGTCACTGCGCGAACTCCCCCTGTGCCGTAGCCAAACAGCGACGGCCACAGTTGCCGCGACGCCAATAGTGACCGCCCGCCATGCATTGAGATTGCGTCCACCGCGGTGCCCGCCTTGCACAGCCGGAACGTCTCGCTTCCTCATTCTTTCTCCGTTCCGCGGCTCGTCCGGGCTCGCGCCCATCCGCAGCGGCGGCTACGCAAGACCTGCTGGACGGAAGATGGTGGGAGGTTTCTCAGAAAACCAGCCTCTTCACAGCTATTGTCCGTCCAGAGATGGCAGACTGTCAGAAATCGCTTCTTTTGTGCATGCCATCATAATGTACGCGCCTTCGCCTTTGACGTCTCGCTCGTAGAACGGTCCAAGCACTGCCCTCTGAATTCCTACCCCAGGCTTGCCAGGAAACAGTATCCAGTGGCCTGTCAGCTTGCGTATTACTACGGACGGGGCGCTCACGTAGTGGCTTAAGTCGAAGGCTCGATGTGCACCCGGCGAGAAATAGTATTTCCACTCAATGACTTTCAGGCCCCTCGTTGCCAGCTTCCTCCGCCACATCTCGGGTGAATAGTAGTGATAGTGGTATGAAATGCGAGTCATCCAGCGCCCGTATAGTCTCGCCAACGGGGCAAGACCTACGGATCGAAAGAGTGTGGCCCCCAGCAGGAACCGTTCATAGTTTGGGCTGGGTACGGTCGTGGCGAAGAAGCCTCCGGGCTTAAGTACCCTCGCGATCTCGTCGAGCGCCGCGTCCAAATCGGGGATGTGTTCTAGCACGCAGTTGCTTATCACACTTGCAAAGCTCTCATCAGGAAACGGCAACTTGCATGCGCTGGCAACCCGCAACTCCCTATAGACACCCCATTTTGCCGCGTGCATCAGGGCGTCTGGCGAAGGATCTACCCCCACATCCACGCCATCTGGGAACAGAACCGAGGCAAAGTGGCCATCTCCGGCACCGACATCAAGTATGGGATGGTCGAACTTGTAGCGTGACAGCAAACGACACTCCACCGAGCGAAGCAGAGCCCGGTGGAGCGGCAATGCCGTGAGGTGAATCCGAAGATAGTCGCGCTGACGAATTGAGGAGATGCCATCGGACTCGCCGGTGGTCTCTCGGCCGACATTACCGGTCAATTGCCACTCACCTCGGTCCAGTCTCTACCCGTGCCAGACAGGAGCAGACAGGACCACCGTGAGGACTCCGCAACTAATATCGACATTGAAGCGGTTTGAGTCTGGCGTTCCATGCCCCATCCCCGAGAGCGGTCTATGCCTCAGGATAGTATCATGGCCCATAATGGCTAATCAACAACACCCCATTAACCAACAACTGTAGCATTATGGTGGGTCGAGCCAGCCCTATGCTAAACTCGAATCGCCGGTTTCATATTCTTGGTTCGTGCAGGTGATAAGTTTGAAGATCCTGATGGTGGTTACCTACTACGAGCCTCACGTAAGCGGGCTCACCATCTATGTGGAGCGTATCGGCGAGGAGTTGGCCAGGCGAGGCCACAAGGTCACCGTTCTGACCTCCCGACACCTCCCGGGG
>JAJYKO010000646.1 GCA_021788565.1 Chloroflexota bacterium | reverse complement strand
ATTGCCTGTGCTTTGGTCTCGTTCCTCACGAGGGCTGTTACCACCCTGGCCGATTGTATGGACGGCCCCGGACAGCAGCAATAGGACGATGGTACCAATCGGGAACTAGGAACCGGCCTCATCGGAGCTGATGACGTGTGGCACCTGGAGCTGCGTCCCACTGGAGCTGGATCTGCTTGTTGCCCTCGGTGGTCGCGGTTACGCCAGGCGGACATCGACGAGAGCCAATACCGTGACCTGGTGGATAGAGGCCGGCTGATTGACCAGCGGTCGGCAAGCCTGGGGGCCGTCCGGCGGCGTGTCCCCAGGCTTGCGCGGTCGCGACTTTGGACAGGTCTCTACCTAACTGAGGGAGTTACTCGCCGTGTTGAAGATTGTCGCGATCTTGGGACCGAGGATTACCAGGGCAGCTATGACGACGATGGCGACCAGGGCGATAATCAGACCGTACTCCACCATTCCCTGACCCTCTTCCTCGTCTCGCACGGCCATCCGGACGAAGAGCCTGTTCAGAAAATCCAACAAGCAACACCTCCTCTCTTGGCGAATAACGCAGCCCAGTGGCGAATTACGCGTCGCCGATTTCGATTTTCGCGCGGATCCACCTGGTGGTTTGCGGCCCCAGGCCCTCCGCAGCAACCTCGGACGCATCATGCGCCCATCTACGAGGGAGGTGAATAGGAGGAAAGTACCAGTTCACGAGAAGGCTTGGGGAATTTAGTCGGATGGTCCGCTGCCACCGAGGATGGTGAAGGTGGGAGCCGGCTTGCGGACTTGCGGAAGTGAAACGCGAACTCTCACACCGAGACGGTGAAAGTCACCGTACATCCAACGTCGGGTGTGCTGCTGATCTCGAGGATGCCATCCACCAATTCCGCCCGGAGTTGCATGTCGAGAAGCCCGGACTGCTCCTTGCCTCGCGCGTGGTTCATCTCGGATTCGACGTCGAATCCGCGGCCTTCGTCTGAAACCACTGCTGTTATTTGCCCTTGCTCAGAGTGGACCCGCACCTCGGCCTTGCCCGCGCCGGAGTGCTTCGCCGCATTGGCAAGAGCCTCCTGCACTATGCGGAACACCGCGATCTCCACAGCCCTGGGCAGAGACCGCTCCAACCCGAGGACCTGGAGATCCACATGAAACTTGTCGCTTGAACGCGAAGCCTCCGCGTACCGGCGCAGAGCCGCGGCGAGCCCTGACTCTTCGAGTGCTGGCGTGCGAAGCTCCTGAACCAACTGTCGGGTGGATTTCAGGGCAGCGGAGGCAGCGGCCTTGAGGCGCGCGATCTCGTTCTTGGCTCGCTGCTTGTCCATCTCCACCAGCCGTTCGCACACCTCCGCCCGGAGGATCAGGTCGCTGATGGCCTGCGCGGTTTCGTCTTGAAGCTGCCTGGACACGCGGTGCTGAGCAAGCTCGACTGAGTTGAAGATTGCCTGCGCGGCCTCTCGGCTGTGCGCGCTCTGTTCAGACTTGGACATAGGTGCGGTCACGATGGTGCCATCTGGCCCGTCCGCCGCTGCCACCATCTCTTCGGCTGCGTCGATGAGCTGTCGGAGCAACTCCTCGGAGGAGTCCAGGCTGTTTTGACGGTTCCTTAGCTGCTCCACCTGGCTCTGCATCATGAACTGACGCATCTGAGCTTCCTGCGAAGCTGAGTAGGACCTCTTTACATCAGCGCGGGAATAGCCTTCCAGGTTGCTCTCGACCTGCCTGAGCTGAGCGGTCGCGTCGCGCGCACGCTGGGACACTCTATCGATCTCGGAGGCGGTCTGCTTCACCAGCATCGCCAACTCCTTCCGCTGCTCCTCTAGGTCCAAACGCTTTCTGCGCAGATCCTCGACCATCGAGGAGAGGCGGCTGGGACTCTCTGTCAGTGGAGTGTTGTCAGGCATGCCAGTCACCCCGCAATCTCATCCATCTTGATCCAGCCATGCCGGATGGCATAGACCACCGCCTGCGTACGGTCATTGACGGCTAGCTTTCTAAGGATGGAGGTGATGTGGTTTTTCACGGTCTGGTCGCTGATTCCAAGAGCCCTCGCGATCTCCTTGTTGCTGTTTCCCTGGGCAATGTAATCGAGAACCTCGATCTCTCTATTGGAGAGGGGCACGAACAGCGGCTCAACATCCACTTCCGTGGATGAGAGCTGGTTGAACTGTTTGAGAACGCGGGAGGCCACCAAAGGCTTCGAGAGAACGCTCTCGTTAATCAGGTACTCCCCCTGGCTGACTCTCCTGATGCTATCCATCAGCTCAGTCGGCCCGAGGTCCTTGAGGAAATACGCGGCTGCTCCTACCCGGACCGCGTCGAATAGCTGGTCTTCGTCGTCGTACGCGGTCATCAGGATAACCGCTGTGTGCGGGAGGGCGCTCTTTAGGGATCGTACGATCTCCACCCCGTCGGGGCCCGGAATGTTGACGTCGCTCAGCACCACGTCTGGAGCCAGCTCCGCTGCCATCCTCAGCGCTTCCTCACCATCCGCTGCCTCCCCAACAACTTCGATGCCGGGCTCAGCGTCCAGCGCAAAGCGCACCCCTTGCCTGAAGAGGGGGTGGTCATCCACAACTAGTACACGTATGCTGTTCTGGCTGGATGTTTCTAACGTCACCGGAATACCACACGCCTCATAGGCCGGAAACTCGTCCGATATGCTCCGCTACGCGCTTTCGAATGGCACCGCCAGCGAGATACTGGTTCCCTTTCCAGGCGAAGAGCTCACGCGCAGCTCTGCACCGATCAGCTCGGCCCGCTCGCGCATACTGATGAGGCCGAGATTCCTGGAGCGCCGGTTGATTACCTCCCCGGGATCAAATCCACGCCCGTCATCTACCAGGGAGATCCGGAGCGCTACTGAGTCAGTGCTGCCCATGAGCGTAACGTGGGTCGCGGCGGCATGCTTCTGTATATTCTGCAGCGCTTCCTGAATGATGCGGAACACCGCCACTTCCTTGGTCGCTGATAACCCGCCGTGAAGGTCCGGCAACACCGCATCCACCTCGATCCCGAAGTGATCGTGGTAGTCAGCGAGATACCGCCTCAGTGCCTGGAACAGCCCCATCTCGCCCAGAGCCGGAGGGCGAAGGTCGAAGATAAACCTCCGCACGTCGGTCAGCCCGTTTCGAATGTCCTTTTTCATCTGGGCCATCTGACCTCTCACGGCCGCGGGGTCGCGGTCCAGCAGCTTCTCGAAGTATTCGAGCTCGAAGATGGCATTGGCAAGGATCTGCGCCGGGCCGTCATGAATCTCCCTGGCAAGCCGCAGCCGCTCCTGCTCGAAAGCCTGGATGATGCGGTCGTTAAAGGCGACCTGTAGGGCCTCATCGTCCTGCGCTCGCAGCAAGTCGGTTGCCAACGGTCTCTGTTCGTCGTTTGCCACCTTGACCACCGGACCTGAAGAGGCTGAGAGGACTGGTTAACGCTCCGCGAGTATAGCATCACGAGCTATCAGCAGCAAGGTTAGCTGCACCACCCTATCTCGAAATGTTACAATCGAACGGGCAAGAAGCGAGCAGTCAGAGCAAAGTCTCCTCCTACTCGCTCCCCGCTACTCACTACTCGCCGAAAGCCGTGATGCGTATAGCTCGCTCTGTGGACGAAGGCCGGGTGATGTTGCTGTCCCGGCGAAGCCTGGACCAGCTCGCGGCGACCCCTGCCCTGGCCAGGCGGATTCTCGATACCTTCGGCGAGGTGCTTACCCCGCTGCAGGTTGCAGAGCGGATTGTCTCTGCTGTACGCGTCGAGGGCGATGCGGCCCTGGCGCACTACTGCCGTCTCATCGATGGGGCTTATCATCAACCGCTGCGAATCGGCCCGGAGCAGATGCGGGCGGCCCTCGGGCAGGTGTCCGTCGAGCTGCGAACCGATTTCGAGCTGGCGGCCGAGCGGATTCTGGATTTCCATCGCAAGTCGCTTCGTCGATCGTGGTTCGAGACGTCGCCGTGGGGGGTATTCGGACAGGTGATCAGGCCGCTGGGTCGAGTCGGCCTCTACGTGCCCGGCGGAACCGCGGCGTACCCCAGTTCGCTCCTGATGACGGCCCTGCCAGCGAAAGCGGCGGGCGTAGAGGAGATTGTGGTGACCACTCCTGCCGCGAAGGACGGGACGGTTCCGGCAGCCGTCCTGTTGGCGGCGGATGTAGCCGGAGTCTCGGCGGTATACCGTGTGGGCGGGGCGCAGGCCATCGCCGCGATGGCCTACGGCACCGAGTCGGTTCCACGGGTGGACAAGATCCTCGGCCCCGGCAACATCTTCGTGGCACTAGATCGG
>JAJYKO010000645.1 GCA_021788565.1 Chloroflexota bacterium | reverse complement strand
CGCGAACGAGGACGAGCGATGGGACCGGCGGGGCTGTCGCGGCTCCAGGAGCGGTTCACCGAGGAGCGTATGATCGACGAGATCGAACAGCTGTATTTCGAGTTAAGGAGGCCTCGATGAAGTGCCTGGTTACCGGCGCGGCCGGCTTCATAGGGTCCCACATCTCCGAGGCCCTGATTGGGCAGGGTCACGAGGTGGTCGGGATAGATTGCTTTACCGATTATTACGCCAGGGATATCAAGGAGTCCAACCTCTCCACTCTGCGTGACTCTCCTCGTTTCACGATGGTGGAGGCCGACCTGCTGGAGTATGATCTCGAACGGCTTCTGGAAGGGGTAGAGGCGGTCTTCCACGAGGCAGCCCAGGCCGGCGTCCGCGCCAGTTGGGGGCAGAGCTTCCGTATCTACACGGAGAACAACATCAGGGCGACCCAGCGACTGCTGGAGACCGCCAGGACTCTCCCGCTCAAACGCTTCGTCTACGCGTCCTCGTCGTCGATATACGGCGACGCGGTCGAGTTACCGGTAAGGGAGACCGCTCTTCCTCAGCCTGTCTCTCCGTACGGCGTCTCCAAGCTGGCGGCGGAGCACCTTTGCCACCTCTATCGGGTCAACTACGGCGTGCCGACGGTGGCCCTGCGCTACTTCACGGTCTACGGGCCGCGCCAGCGGCCGGACATGGGCTTTCACAAGTTCATCCGAGCGTTGCTGAGCGGCGAGGAGATAGTGATATACGGTGACGGGAACCAGACGCGCGACTTCACCTTCGTGAGCGATGCGGTCGCGGCTAACCTGGCCTGCGCGGAGGCAGACGTTGCGGGGCAGGTTTTCAATATCGGCGGTGGCTCCCGGGTCTCCGTGAACTACGTTTTGGACGTGCTGCAAAGACTCTCCGGGCTAGAGGCGCGGCTGCACTACATCGAGAATCAGAAAGGCGACGTGCGCGACACCCACGGGGACACGACCCGCGCCCGCGATGCCCTGGGCTTCCGGCCTTCGGTGACTATCGAGGAGGGCCTGCGCGCCGAGCTCGAGTGGCTTCAGGGGATGCGACGGTGAACCGTGGCTAAAGGCATCGGATCCAGGCGCTTGAAGGTCCTGGAGGTGATGGAGGCTACCATCGGTGGTACCAAGCGCCATCTGCTGGCGCTGACCCGCGGGTTGGACCGCTCTATCTTCGAGGTCGAGATCGCCGCACCGGACGTTCGGTCCGAGGCGTACGACGACGTCTCCTTCAGCGAAGAGGTTGCCGCGGCCGGCATCCGGCAGCACCGAGTGCCGATGCGGCGAGCGATCTCTCCAGCCTCCGACGCCGCCTGCTTTAGCCAGTTGCTCGGCATAATGGTTCGCGGCCACTACGACGTGGTCCACACCCACAGCTCCAAGGCCGGCTTTCTCGGCCGGTTTTCCGCAAGGCTGGCAAGGGTTCCGGCAGTGATCCACACCCCCCACGGCTTCTACTTTCTGAACCAGCCGAGCCGGTCCAAACGTTCCTTTTACCTGAATCTGGAGCGAACGGCAGGCGTTGCCACAGACCATCTCATCGCGCTTTCGAAGACTGAGCTGGCCGAGGCCGTAGACAACCGGATCGTCTCCCCCGCGAAGACAGCGCTGATCGAGAACGGCATCCAGGTGCCGGAGGTGCGCGATCCTGATGTCGTCGCGCACCTCCGGAAGAGTCTTGCCCCTGGCGCCAGCTGCATCGCGGGTACCGTGGCTCGCATTACCCCTCAAAAAGGCCCCTTCGACTTCGTTCGGATGGCCCGTGCCCTGGCCGACCTGGTTCCAGGCGTCCACCTGTTGTGGTGCGGTGATGGAGAGATGCGACCCGAGGTGGAGGGGCTGGCCAGAGAGCTCGGAATCGATGGGCAGCTACACTTCCTGGGCTTCAGGACCGACGTGCTGGAAGTCATGGCAGCCATGGACCTCTTCATTCTCACGTCCCACTGGGAGGGTCTCCCGTACACGGTGCTGGATGCTATGGCCTTGCGGAAGCCGGTTGTGGCAACCGCCGCTGTGGGTACGCGCGACGTAGTCCAGGACGGCGTCACGGGACTGCTCACGCCCGTTGGTGAACCCGAGGCTGCTGCCCGAGCAGCAGCGCGACTGCTCACTTCGCGGGAGGAAGCGCTGGCCATGGGGACTGCCGGGCGGGAAGTGATCCTGCGGTGCTACTCCCAGGAAGCAATGGTCAAGCGAACTGGACAGCTCTACCTCGATTCAGTAAGATGAAGAGGGAGGGCCGTCTGTTTGAAGGGATTTAGCAACCGTTTCATTTTCTTCCTCTTCGTATTTGATATACTCCTGACCGAACTGGCCCTATTCATCGCCGAGGCCATGAGGGGAGTCATACCCTTTGGCCGCTCTGAGACCGGCCAGACCTTCATCGATCTCTCTATCCTGATCGGGGTTGCCCTGATCTGGGGTTTTTTCCTTCGCTTCTTCGGGGCCTACGATCCACGTCGTCTCTCTTCCTTCATGGATGAAGGAAAGGCCGTGTTGCTGGCCATACTCGTCGGAATGTTGGCCCTGTCGTCGTTCTTCTACCTGCTGAATATCGAGTTCCGCTCCAGGATTCTCTTCTCCTACTTCGCCGTGATCGACCTGGCGCTGCTGATTAACTACCGGTTGGCTGTCCGCTACGTCGTTCGATCTATGGTCGCGGGTGGTTACAACGTCCGCCGTGTGCTACTGGTTGGAACCACCAAGGTGGGCCGGGAGCTGGCGTACATCATCCAGTCGCAGCCCTGGTGCGGGCTGTACGTCGTGGGCTTTGTGGACGACGATCCGGAGCTGCGAGGCACTCAGATGGACGAGTGGCCGGTTATGGGCGCCACGACCGAACTTCCGAGACTCATCGCGGAGAACGAGGTCGATGATATCATCGTTGCTCTCCCGGGCAGGGAGCACGAGAAGATCGCGGAGATAGTGATGGGACTGCAGGCTCACCCTGTTAGGATCAGGGTGGTGCCGGACCTCTTCGAGATGGTTTCGGTGCGAGCCCAGGTGGAGGACTTCTGGGGTGTGCCTCTTATCGGGCTGCGGGACCCGGTGATCACCGGTTTCGATAGGGTTGTCAAGCGTGCCTTCGACGTGGTCCTCTCGTCGATCCTGGTGGTTCTCCTGAGCCCTGTTATGCTGCTGACTGTCCTGGCCATCAAGCTGGACTCCGCCGGTCCTGCCCTCTATAAGCCGCCCCGAGTCGGCGAAAACGGCAGGCTGTTCTCCATGTTCAAGTTCAGAACGATGATCCCGGGTGCCGACAAGTTGGTCTCCGACCTGAAGAACCACAAGCTGAAAGAAGACCCGCGAGTCACTCGAGTGGGACGTGTCCTCCGACGCATGAGCCTGGACGAACTGCCACAGCTGTTCAACGTCCTGAAGGGTGATATGAGCCTTGTCGGGCCGCGGCCAGAACAGCCGTGGATAGTGGAAAAGTACCAGCCCTGGCAGCGCAAACGCCTCTCCGTGATGCCGGGGATGACGGGGTGGTGGCAGGTGAATGGGCGCAGCGAACGCCCGCTCTTCCTCAACACCGACTACGACCTCTACTACATTCAGAACTACTCTCCGGTGTTGGATCTGGTGATCCTCTGGAAGACCATCTGGGTTGTCCTCAGGGGCAAGGGTGCCTTTTAGAGAGCTGTTAGCCAGGCGATCTCCGTCTTCCGAGACTCGCTGCACCTCGCGCCCTCCCCAACCTCCCGAGGAACGAAGGCTGCGATAGGCAAGAAGTAGCTCTGGCTGAGTGGCGAGGTGAAAGGGGACACGATGGGCAGCATAACATCCAGACACATTATCTTGCTGTTAGTTTTGGCGGCTGCGGCGCTGCTGATGCCCGCTGCATCGGCCTTCGCGCAAGCGGTGACGGCCACTATCGCCGTCGGTAACTCCCCCAACAGCATCGTCGCGAATCCGGCGACGGGTCGAGTCTATGTCTCGAATCAACTCGACCATACCGTTTCGGTCATTGATAGCGCCACTTCTGCCGTTGTGGCGACCATCCCCGTGGGATCCAACCCTACCCTGATGGCGGTGAACCCGAAGACGAACCGAGTCTACGTCGTGGATGCCGGCAGCGACTCCATTTCGGTGATCGACGGGGCAAGCGACACAGTTGTAGCTACAGTACCCGTCGGCAAGCAGCCCACCCGGGTGCTGGTGGATCAATCCACCAACCGCGTCTACGTGACCAACTTCCTCGGCGGCAGCCTTTCGGTGATCGACGCAACGACGAACGGTGTCGTCGCAACTATCGCGGTGGG
>JAJYKO010000644.1 GCA_021788565.1 Chloroflexota bacterium | reverse complement strand
GTCATAGAGCGTTCGAACTCGCCGTTGGTAACGGGTGCGGCCGACGTCATCTGCACGGGCTCTAGCTCGGGCGCGGCAGCTGGCTGCGCCTTCGGCTCGGTTGCCCCAAGCGGCTTGAGCTCGCCCCGTAGCGAGGCGACAAACAGGTAGACGCTGGCGACTGAGACCACCACAACGGCGATCCCAACCCAGAAGCTGTTCGTCGTCTGATTGGTCCAGCTTGCCCCGTAGGGCTGGTAGCCAAGCGCAAATGGCGCGAGCACAAGCCAGCCGCCGGCGATCAGGGAGATCAGGCTGGCTGCCAGTGCCCAGGCGTACTTGGCGAGACTGATCGATGTAGCTCTCACGAATCTGTTCCTCCGTTGGTGGCCGCATTCGGCGGCCGAGATTCTGTCGCTACCTACTCGTCGGGATACCCGACAAAGTTCAGTTCCTCAAACCCCTCGAGCGGCGTCGGAACGCGGTAGGCGGCCCAGGCCCGTAAGTCCAGCACCGTGAGTGGCGCGAGAAGCGCCAGTGCTGTCGGCTCCAAAATATCCGTGGCCGCTGCGCGCGCCCTCTCGGCGACGCCCCACTCCGCGGGGTAGCTTCCGTTACCTAGGGACGCGACCGTGTCCAGAAGAGTTGGAGAAGCCTCTGGCTTCTGAGCCTCGAGCGATACCATCGCGAAGATCGTGCCCAGCAGTGCTTGGGATCGTGCCAGACGTTGCCTCTCTGCCGCCTGCTTCGCCTCGGTTGGATTAGGCAGGTGGCTCTTGCGGAGCGGAATCTCCCGCAGGAACAGCGTTGCGATGAAGCCGAGAACCATCATCGCGAAGGACACTTCAAACACACCAGCGATCGCGGTGGCAAGGCTGTCGCGTACTGCCGCTAGAAGCTGGGCGAACAATGTCTGCCCCTGGGGCCCCACGGACGCAAACCGTTGCTGGAGCGCGGTGGTGACCGAAGGACTCAGCAGCACCTGCGGGTTCTGGAGAATCTGCGTGGCCTGCGGCGGAAGCGACCGCGCAAGGCCGGACGGTAATTTGCTCGCCATCCCGGACTGGAAGCTGTCGGTCATCGCGGTGCCGAGCACGGCTACCCCTATGGTGCCACCGATAGAGCGGAAGAACTGCAGATTCGCCGTAACGGAACCCAGTATCGTGAAGGGAAAGGCGTTTTGAACCACTATGGTGAACAGGCTCATCATCACGCCCATCCCGAGGCCCGTGATGATCATGTTGCGGACGATAAGGACATTGGTTGCTCCCGCACCCATTTGCGACAGGAGATACACGCCGATCGCCGCGATGGCGAACCCTACCAGTGCCAGCACCTTGTAGCGGCCGGTGCGAGACATGATCTGTCCCCCGATCACGCTGCTGACGATGAAGCCCAGCATCATCGGCGTCAGGACCACACCCGAATTGGTGGCGCTGTCGCCTATGACTCCCTGGACAAACAGCGGCAGATAGAGGATAGCTCCGAAGAACCCTATGCTGACCAGGAACGTGGCGATCGTCGAAACGGTAAAGACGCTGTTCTTGAACAGGCTAGGGCTGATGATCGGCTCGGCGGCGTGGCTCTCAAGGAAGTAGAGTGTGACGAACATCACCGCGGAAAAGACAAACAGCCCAACGACCTGCGCTGATCCCCATGCGTACTGAGTACCTGCCCACGAGAAGGCGAGCAGCAACGGAACCGTGGCCGCCCCCAGCGCGAGGGCGCCCCAGTAGTCGATCTGATGCTGTTGGCGATGGCTGAGCCTGGGGAGGGCCAGTCCCGCGGTCGCGATTGCCACCGCGCCGACGGGCATGTTGACGTAGAAGACCCACCGCCATCCCCAGTTGTCGGTGATCCAGCCCCCCATGGTGGGCCCGACTATCGACGCCAGGCCGAAGACGGCCATCATGAGCCCCTGCCACTTGCCTCGCTCAGCGGGCGGAAAGATGTCGCCGATGATCGCCTGGGCGATGGGCATCATGGCTCCGGCGCCGAGCCCCTGGATACCTCTGTAGATGATGAGCTGAGTCATGTCCTGGCTCGTGCCGGAAAGGGCAGAGCCGATCAGGAAGACGATCATCCCCAGTAAGAAGAAGGGGCGCCGGCCGTATATATCCGAGAGTTTGCCGTATATCGGAACGCTTACCGTCGAGGCCAGCAGATATGACGTGAAGACCCAGGCGTAATGCTGCAGGCCGTTCAGTTCGGCGATGATGCGTGGCATCGCTGTGCCAACAATTGTCTGGTCCAGTGCGCTGAGCAGCATGCCCAGCATCACACCAGCCAGTACCATCGCGATGCGACCGCGGCCTACGCTCGTGGTAAGCGGCGTATCACCCGCAACGGCAGTCTGCGATGACTGTGCCATAGAGTGTTGTCTTTCTAGTTAATCGGTATCAGGTATTCCGTACTCGGGAGTCGGCCGATGCGACCGCCACGAGGGCGCGGAGTCCGCGAGCCAGCGCCGCTAGATCGTCTTCCTGGAGCTGCCCCAGCCATTCTAGAAAGCGGCTTTCGCTGCATTCTCGGCCCATGTGAAGTTCGTCCATAAGCGTCCGGCCTCGCGCGCTGATCCGCACAAGGGTACGGCGCCGGTCGTCCGGGTCCTCGCTCCTCGCCACCAGTTCGCGGCGCACGAGCGCGTCGACGAGCAGGGTTGCGGCGGGCTTGCCGATGCCCAGGACGGAGCCGAGCTGACCCACAGGCAGGGGGCCGCTGTGCGCGACCGTGGCAAGGGCCTTGAGCTGTCCCATCGGTAGGTCGAGATGGATCCAGGTAGGGTCGACGGTCCTGAGCAGCAGATGCAGGAATTGCTGCTCGTCGTGCGCCACCTGGTCGACCAGGGTGCCAGCCTCAGTCGTGTCAATTGGTCGAACCTGTTCGAGTGTGTCCATCGACGCCCCTCCCTGCGTACTGATCGGTTTCACTGTACGCATATAGTTTGCCACAATGATAACAATTAACCAAGTTCTATAGATTGTTTAGAGAGGAGGCTCATCGCGGCGAAGGGCGAAACCGGTCTGGGGATGCTACTGCTCAGCATGCGGGCTTGCCCGGTGGAGCCTGGGTCGCCCCTGACCCAGGCTCCACCGGGCCTAAGACTGGAGTATTCTTTTGACCCTTCCAACCTGACCCGTTTCCAGTCGAACTTTGATGCCGTGGGGATGGAATGCGGAGTTGGTTAGTAGCTCTTTGACGATACCTTCGGTGGTAATGCCTGTTCTCTGATTGTGTTTCTCCACGATGTGCACCCTTGCGCCCACGTGCACGTCCTGGCGATTCTGTCCGCTGAACACGCGCGTACTCCTTGGCTCCGGCAATGGGCGCCGGTTTGTGACCACGATTGTACAGGACGCAGATGGCTAGCGCTTGGGTGCTCGCCAACCGTAATCTAATTCATTCGAGCCTGGGTTGTCTCATACCAGGCGGCCCTCCCTATCGATCGCCAGCGTTAGAGACGACGCCGGCTCCCAGACCAGGCAGAACAGCGAATTGCTCAGGCTCCACTTCCCGATGGGGCCACGTAGTACAGTTGCTCACCGAAGCCGAACCTGCCGGTGGAGACGCCCCCCCACTTCTGAGGGGACACCACTTTGCCGTGGGCCTGCACCCAGCTGGTGAGATTGCTCGGGCCGCCGAAGAAGCCACCGCGGCCGAATCGTGCCGGCGGCAGCAGGAAGTAGTTCACTTCCCCACGGGCCACCATGTCCGCCAGGCTGTGCTGGGTCAGGATTGGATCACGCCCGATGAAGCCTCCCATAGCTATCACCGGCTTGCCAGTCGCCAGTATGATCGGAGCCGCCGCATTCGCGTTAGGAACGGCCAGGAGGAACTTGTCGGAACCCTGACGCGCCCGCAGATACCGGATGAGGGCCGTGTCTGTCTTGGTAGCCTCTCCCCCGAAGCCTCGTCTGGCCGCCTGCGGGCCGGCCGCTGGTAGCTGCATAGGACCGGCCTCAATGGAGATCGCGGTCCAAACCGTCGGTGCTACCAGCAAAGCCGCTATTCCAGCGACGACCGCCGCCTGTGCGAAGATGACCGCGGTCAGGTGCCGGCGCTGGGGCAGCCAGGTCAGGAGCAGGACGACTATAGAAACGAGCGCCAGGCCGGCCAGTAGCGGGGTTACACGGGAAGTCCAGTCCGGATATGAGGCGAGGATGTGGGTCTGGACGGCGGCCGTTGCCCCTATCGCCAGGGGCAGTAACCAGCCCCGAATGCCCCGCCAGCGGTAGTCCTGCCACATGGCCGCCACTCCCACTCCGACGAGTGCCGCGATAGGCGGCGCCATCGTGACCATGTAGTA
>JAJYKO010000643.1 GCA_021788565.1 Chloroflexota bacterium | reverse complement strand
CATAACGGACAACATCAAGGGCTTGAGCGAGTACGACGTCCGCTACGTGGAGGTCAGCGAGCAGGGCAGGGCGCGGCTGGCGGAGCGTGGCATTCAGGCGACTGACGAGGATACCGCCGTCAGGGATGCCAAGGCAGTGGTTCTCGCGGTGCCGGACGCGTTGATTGGGTCGATCTGCCGGACCCTGGTCCCGAAGCTCTCGGTCGGTACCCTGGTGATCCTGCTGGACCCCGCGGCTGCCTACGCCGGAGAGCTCCCCGCTCGGGATGACATCTCCTATTTCGTAGCCCATCCCTGCCACCCTCCGATCTTCAACGATGAGGTCACTCCCGAGGCGCAGAACGATTGGTTCGGAGCGGCCCACGCCAAGCAGAACATCGTCTGCGCCCTCCACTCTGGTCGTGAAGAGGAATATGCGAGAGGAGAGGCGCTCGCACGCGCCATGTACGCTCCAGTCATGCGGGCGCACCGGGTCACCACGGAGCAGATGGCCTTTCTCGAGCCTGCGCTGGTGGAGAGCCTCACGGGTAGCTGCATTACAGTGATCAAGGAGGGGATGGAGGAGGTCATCCGGAAAGGGATCCCGCCGGAAGCTGCCTGGGATTTCCTGGCTGGCCACATTCGGGTCGATCTAGCCATTGTCTTCGGGATCGCGGGCTTTCCTTTCTCCGACGGGGCCAAACTCGCGATCGCTCAGGCGAAGGAGCAGGTCTTCCGGCCGGATTGGAAGGAAAACATCTTCGGAGTCGAGAACGTGCGCAAGAGCGTAGCGGAGATCGTGAAGGCCAAGTAAAGCGGCTATCCAAGTGACTTGCCGAAGGACCGACTCGTCATCCCCGCGGAGGCGGGGATGACGAGGGAAGCGGGGACGACGAAGGCCGGCACATCTGTAGCCACAGCCTTCAGGCTGCGCGTCGAGGGCGAAAACCCGCGGCTACAAGATGCCATGAACTTGCCGGACACACCACTCAGTGCAGTTGTGCCGCCATGAGACGGTTGGACAGAAGCTGGCCAGCTTCGGTGGGTTGGCCGCCATTGTCCAGGAGGTAAAGAGCGTTGGGGACCCCAGCCCACGGGTCAGGTGCGGGGTTCGTACCGAAGAGGAACCAGCGGCCAACACCCTGGGCTTCCAGCCAGGGGATGAGGTCGGCCAGATAGGCCGTTACCTCCGGCCAGGCGTAGACGTTCCCCCTGAAGAGGGAATCGGAACCCTGGTAGATATCCTTGTAGGCCCAGATTGTGCCGGCTTCCGTGACCCAGATGGGGGCATTTGCCTGGCCGGGTATCGCGTGAACGTAGTCCCGGAAGGTGGCGTACAGCTTCTTCGAGTAGTCGATGTTCAGGACCGGCAGTGTCTGCCACTTCGGGTCGAAGGGGTAAAGGTGCAGTCCCCATACGTCGACCGGGGGCTCGGTCCCGTAAAGAGCCTTGTACGCAGACCTGAAGCCATCCAACCACGGGCGCGGGTCGCCAGTCGGGCTGAAGAGGTTAGGTGCAACCAGCTTCGCCGTTGGGTCGGCCTGCTTCAGCGTGACGGCGTACTCATGGTAGGTCTGGGCGTAGTAGTCGAACCTCTTCTGCCCGCGGGCCGCCAGGAACTGATCGCTCACCATGTCCTGGCCCTCGAGGTCAGGCTCGTTGAAGACGATCCAGTAGTGCCCGGGGTGGCGCCTCGCCTGATCGGCCACCCGGTCCAGGGGTGCACGGTTCGTCTCGCCGCCTCTGAGGACGGCGACCTTGTGCGTGCCAGGCTGCTCGTCGTCCAGCTGGTAGGAGTAGTCGTAGTACCAGGTGAGGTTCAGATCCTGGAGTCTGGCGCTTACAGAGACCGGCTGGGCATTGGGCCCCACCGCGGCAACCCCACCAAGCAAGAAGCGTAGATTGGCCGCGGCAGCGGGCCTAAGAGGGAGCACGAAGAGCGTGAAGAACCCGAGGGTCAGGAGTCCGAGCAGGCCAGTCCTGCGGGCCGAGAGGTGATTCACCAAGGACAGCGGCCAGGAAACTCCCATCCCACGCGTCCCCTTTCTGGGACCGCCGGGACAGCGGCTTCACGGCTTTGCGCTGCGCCCCGGGACTTCGGTAGCCCTGCCGCCATGGTCCATCGAAGGACTGTAGGCCATCGGCTTTGCGCCCCTGCCTTTCGACAGGTTTGCCTTTATCGGTCCCAACTACCTGGTCAACTTCTTCGACTTGAGCACCGCCGCACTACACGGCAATGATGCACGTGGGGGTAGTATAGACAGGGGAATCCCCTAGTGAATAGCGAAAAAGTACTAGGGTCTCCGCCGGCGCTGGCTGAAGAGGATGGCCGATAGGAGAACCACGCCCCCTGAGACCATGAGGAAGCGTGAGGTGGTAAAGAAAGGCTGCTGTTCTGCCCCCTTCGAGGAGGCGGGAGCGGTGGTGGACGTCGCCCCCCCGGGTGCAGCAGCGGGCACTGGCGTAGTCTTTGATTCCGCGGACGTAGGAGCCGCCTGGGAGCCCACGGATCCCTCGAAGGGAGTCGCAGCGGCAGCCGGATTCTCTCCCGTGGTATGCGTATCTTGAGGGGCCGGGCGGTACTGCGACGCGGGCGGTGGCGCGACCGTTGGCCAGCTAGCCGCGCCCGGCGCGCGACCCGGGGGCGGCGGAGCGGTCTGCCCAAAGGCTACCCCCCAACTGCCTCCGGCAGACGCCAGGAACGCCACGGCGCTTGCGATGATCAGCCCCTTCAGCAGGTTATGCCGCACGTTTCCACCGAGTTTGGCCGAGCACTACTGCCGTGCACGACGCCTTACCAGGTACCCACTCACGAGAAGCGCGACCCCGGCCCCCGCTAGGAAGAGAACGTCAGTCTCGGACCCGCTGGGGGGCTCGCCGGTGTTCGGAAGCGCATTCGGCACAGAGGGTGCGGACCCTATCACGCCGCTGTACGGCGTGGGCGATGGCGCCACCGTTGGTACCGGAGTGGGCGCTACCGTTGGCACCCGAGTGGGCGCTACCGTTGGCACCCGAGAGGGCACGACGACCGTCGGCGTCAGCGGTGGAGTGGGCGTGGAGATGGTCGGGACACTCTGCCCGAAAGCCGTGCCCCAACTGCCCCCGGCGGCGGCCATGAGGGCAAGCACTACTGCAACCGAGACAGACATCCCGTAGCGACGAAGCAGACCCCGAAGTCCCCTGGGACGGAAGTTACTTCGTTGGTCCATAGTCTGTTTACCTCCCGTCACTTGCTTGTTTCGTTGCCGTTCGACGTATCGCCGGCCTTCACTTCGATCCACTGGTCCCTGTCCGGACTGCCCTCGTAGCGGGCCCTCGTTCCGTTCGGCCAGGTGACCTCAACGTTCAAGGGGCGGCTGTCCAGTCCAGGCTGCTTCTGGACGAACAACCTGTAGTCTTCCCCGACCGGCCCTTTCCCTCCCGTTGTGACGTAGCTTATCGTCACGGAACGATGCTCGCCAGGCCCGACCGGCAGATAACCGGCGACGACGACCCTGCCGAACTCCTTTCTGGCTGGTTCGGCATCTGACAATCCGTCGACAGAACTAACCTGCGCGTCGGAGGGAAGGTAGATACGGAGCCAGTTTCCCCAGAAGCCGGGGGTGTTCACCATGGCGCCGGTCGACGGGTCGAACTCGGCGCCGCCAAGCATCGTCGGCGGCATCCAGGACGGCAAACCGTTCGGAAAAACGTTGTTGTAGTCTAACACGAGTTCGTGACGCTGACTACCATCTTCTCCCACCTGAATCTTGAGGGTCGCGCTGGACTTGATCAAACGGTAGGTGTCACCGTAGGAAACCGTGGTGTCCACCACGTACAGGTAGTCCCCGGGCGTGTCGAGGATCGCTCCGTCCCACCCGTTGGCGTGAATCGGCTGGATCAACCGCTGGTCCTTGAAGGCCAGCAGCAGGTGCTTCTTGTCCAGGAGGCTAGCCAACTGCTGGGCGACGGGAACCACGTCGGCAGGTGGGAGAGCGAACAGACGGGCGATGATCGCGTGGCCGGCAGCCCCGAGGAAGGAATCCTTCGCCTCGCGGAAGCTGCTGGCCGAGGCCAGGGCCGACTTTGAGTAGAGCTCCTCCGCCGCCCTCTGTTCGAAGTTGTCTGCCGAAACCGGACCGTAGCCGGGCACATCCACCGGTCCCACCGATTTCAGCAGCGCCTCGATCGCCGTGGTGTCCAGTGCGATCACGCCATCGATCGGCCCCTTGCCTGCCCTCCGCCATGCCTCCTCCACTTGAGCCGCCGAAGCCGGGAAGTCCGGCCACCAGTTGGCGTCCCTCAGGTACCAGCCGCCCAGGTCCATGTACCTGAT
>JAJYKO010000642.1 GCA_021788565.1 Chloroflexota bacterium | reverse complement strand
AGGATCAGAGCTTTCTCGCGCAGCGCCTGATGTCGTTGGTCAGTCCTCAAGGCAGCCCGAGCCGCCAGCACGAAGAAACCGACGAATAGCGCCACGAACAGCATCAGTGAGGGTACTCCCAGTTTGTAGTAGAGGTAGAGATCCAGCTTGGCTCCTGTCGAGAGGAAATTACCGAGCAATCTCATGTGGGCGCCGATGGTCGAGAAATGGGGGTCAAACTCGATCTGGGTAAGGCTGGCATGGTGATCCCACAGGTCGAGCCAACCGTTGTTCCAGTCGAAGAGCACGCCCAGCAGATTGATGGCTATCCCCAGCACAATGGAACCACCCACCAGCAGGACCGAGATCGGAGTTCGCCAGGGCCGCTCCAGCAGCACGCCGGCCGGTAGAACGGCGAATGGCAACACCAGCACCATGTAGCGATTGGCCCAGGTGAAGCCCCCATACCAGTAGTCGAAGACGCTGTAGAGCACCACGGCCGCCAAGATGATCGTGCCGAAGACAATGGCCTCCATTCGGCGCACGATGGCCAGGATCAGCAACGAGAAGACCCCGAGGATGGTAATCGGGTTGAACGTGAAGAGCCCGAACCCAGAGCTGAAAAGCGTCCCGAAGAAGCTTATGTAAGGCTTGAGACCGAAGTCAGTCCCCCTCGTCTGCTCCGCATACCCCGTCACGATGATCGAACCACTCTTCACCCAGTTGTACCAACCGGCCGTGGCCATACTGGCGACGGCCAACAGCAGCGCGAAGGCTAGGACGGAAAAGAGCCACCTTCTCGGCTCGCGCCGGACTCCACGCAGCATGAGAGCACCAAGAGGGAATGCGATGAGAGGAAGCTCGAACCTCGTGCCCACGCCGAGCCCCAGCATCAACCCGGCGATGCCGTAATCCCTAGGGGTCGGCACGTCCTTGCGAACGACGAAGTACGTGGAGGCCAGCAGGAACAGCGCGGCGGTTGGCTGGCCAAAGAAAGTCTTAGAGTAGACCCAGGCAGAGGTGCCTAATCCATACGCGAGCACCAGAGTGAGGGATGTCACCACGCTGAAGCCCAGGCTTCTGGCCAGGACGTAAAGTAAGGCGCAGGTAGCAGCGGTGGCGAGTGGACTGACCAGCAAGTCCACGAGTGGATATGCCACATTCGGAATAGGAAAGGCAGCGGACGGAGGATCTATCTGAGGACCGATCAGGCTTGAGACCCAATAGATTGGCACCGCTGCCAGTGACGGGACCAGGCCATACTGACTCCAGAGACGCTTGCCGTCCTCAATCCTTGGAATGCCAGCCCAGTGAGACGTGGCCAGCCAGCCATGGGCCACGCTTTCGGTCACCTGGTACATCTCCTTCTCGTCTGGGCTGTACAGGTGCCCTCCGGCAGTAAAGATATAGAGAGAGGCAAAGGCGACGAAAATCAGGACCGGAACAGACGGGCCACGGCGAAACCACGATTCCACGACCGCAGGAAGGCGAGTGGACCAGACGACGAGTGCTTCCTGGAAAATCAGGGAGATGGCCGGTGGCGTCCACAGCATCAGAGTTCTGGGTATGGGCGTCCAGATCAGGTAATGGAACAGCACATCAGAACTATAGACCGCCAGGAGGATAGGCATAGCAAGCAGCAACGGGGCCGTCGAAAGCGCGACCGAACTGCTGAGCCCGGCGGCGCTGCTGTCCGACACCCGCCGCAACAGCGCCCAGTACAGGACCTGCCAGATGAGTAATGCCGTTACAGCAGCGCCGAAAGCGACCAGCCATGCGAGGCTAACCGTTGTCGGCGTCGTCCTGCCCTTATCCAACGACACATATAGCACGGCCCAAGAGGAAACACTCGCGAGGACGAGCAGGGCGGCGAGGATCCGTGCAGGAGTTGTCGATCTATCCAGTCCCATTTTCACTGAGCTTTAGCCTTGAGTCTGGAAGCCGGCGGCTTCAGTCATGTGTGCTCGGCCACGCATCGGCTGTTGGCACGCGCGAGGGGAAAGGAGCCTGCCATCAGTCTGGCGTAATCCGGCAGGGCGGTATTGTAGCACGTACACGAAGGATGCAGAATGAGGGGCGACAAGTGGGGTCAGCCTCGCCGATTGCCGGAACCGGCCATGGACAGCTATGATAGCGCGCGGGGCGGGCGCCGGCTCGGCCGTGCACGATTGCCAAGGAAGGAAACCCGAGTGCACAACCCTGTGGTGGTTGGTATCTGTCTGGTTCGCAATGCGGCCGACATCGTCCGGGTCAACGTGCTGCACCACCTTTCGCTCGGCCTGGATCGGATCGTCCTCGTGGACAACATGTCGACAGATGGCACGGACCTGGTGTTACAGGAGTTGAGCAGGGACTCGCGAGTGCGCTGGTTTCAAGAGGATGGGCCACATCCACAGGCGCGGGTGTTCACGAGACTGGCGAGGGAGGCCTATCATGAGGGAGCGGACTGGGTCCTCCCCATCGACATAGACGAGTTCTGGCATGTCCGTCGCGGTAGCTTCAAGAGCGTCCTGGCGAAGTCGGAGTCGGTAGCAATTCGGGTTCAGGTGATCAATTTCGTCCAGAGGCGCAGCCAGCTGGAGTCGACCCCGGACGCGCTGCTCCACATGACCTGGCGAGTGCCTCAGCCTGCAGGCTCGCCGGAAGAGGCTCTCGAGTTGGTTGGGTCCGGAAAGATCGCCCACGTCGAGGCCCGATACCCTGCCAAGTGGATCGTCCGTCCCACAGCGACCGTGGAGATAGCCCACGGGAACCACCACCTCGCCGGAATAGTGGGAGGGCTGGAGGACAGCGACGAGATCATCTGCCTGCACGCCCCATTGCGTTCGCGCGCGGCGCTGTATGCCAAGGCGATACACGGACGTAGAGTGGAAGAGGCTGGGGGAAAACCAGGGGAGTCGTGGCACGTGCGCCGGTTCAGACGATTGGCGGAAGAGGATCGGATGGAGCAGGAGTGGGCGGCCAACAGCTACGAAGACGGTTTTCTCAACGTGTTTGGTGCTAAGCATCCGCTGGTGTACGATCCAACCCTGAAAGAGGCCGTTAGGCCGTTCCTGTCACCTTCCATGGTGGAGTCCTTCCTTTCCAAGGCGAAGCGTGTGGCCAAAATCCTCAGTTAGGCAAAATCTGCGAGTTGCTTAAGCGATCTTGCTGTCTATCCCAGCCCAGATGGGCGTCGGCGCCGTGAAGCTCACGTCGGGCACTTCATATCGCACTCGCTGGCTGTTCAATGGTCTGGCTGCTCCGATGCTTACTCTGAATTCTTCACTCATGAGTTAGGGTTCTCAGTACAGTAATATGGCTCAGCAAAATCCGACCATTCCGCAGAGAGACATACACTCGACCGAGACGAGACCCGGAGTATTAGCCAAATTGTCTGGCTACATCTCCGGTCAAGCCGGAGCGGAGGGCAGCGTCTGGCTCGTCCCACTTTGGCTGTCTCTCGTCTCGGGAGTGTCGGCCGTCGCCGCCACTGTCGTGATATTCGACAGGACAACTCTGAATGGTATCAGCAAAACCTGGCTTGCTTCAGTGGTGGTCCTCTTTGTCGCGTTCTACGCGTGGTGGGCACGGCCGAGTTTGCGAGCTGGCCGGGTGCGCATGGCTCGATATGAAGAGTTATCCATGCTGGCCATGACGATCCCCTTGGTTGTCGCATGCGGTTTCTTCATAGGGCTGGTATACGTTTCCGACGAAGCACACGGTTACTTGTTCCATTACCGGCTCCACCTCGAGTGGCTCGTGTCTCAAGCTGCTTGGCCGGTGGATCTGCTGCCCGGGCTGTTTTTGGGCGGCGTCCTGTTTTGGGGAGCGAGAGACTTCCTCCTGAAGGTAAGCGGCGGCCTCAGGCCCGAAGAGGCCCTTCTTCTTACATTATCGACGCTTCAGCCTGCGGTTCCGATCGGGATTGTCGCGTTCGGGTTCTTGCTGAGCGCCGCTTCCCTCTCCATGATCAATGTCAATTTCTGGCGATACTGGGCCACTGCCGACGGATGGACAACACTGGGCCACTATCCATTCACAATGTCCGATACGCGGCAGATTGTGGAAGGGGGTGTGGCACCCTACTTCATTTCGTTTCCCTTGCTGCCTTCGATGCTCGTCGCCTCCTTCAAGTTCGCCGGCCACAATACCCTGGGGAGCTACATCCCCATCATCGTTGGAAACACGCTCCTTCCTCTCGGAATCTACCTAACCATCTGCGAGGTCACGAAGCGTCCTCTCCTAGCCCTCATCTTCTCGGTCCTGACTGCGTCGTTTCCGTTGCTTCGCAGCTACACGATGGATGTGGGTGAAGCGGACGGAATTCTGATGACTGCTGT
>JAJYKO010000641.1 GCA_021788565.1 Chloroflexota bacterium | reverse complement strand
GATGGGCGCCGACCACACGGCCGGTTACACCATCGCGCCGGAGATTGCGGGCGTAAGCGGCAAGCTGGACCAGTTCGATCCGAACAAGGCTGACCTTTCCTACGCGTTCCAGTCGACTACGGCCTTCATCGACAGTTCGGGCCACTGCCTCTTCATCGCGTTCGCTATCCTGGACATCCCAAGTGCATATGAGGGATGGGTAGAGGAATGCGCGGGCGTGGTTGGGGCCAACTGGACGAACGCCGACGTGCTTCGGATCGGCGATGAGATTCTGCGGACCGAGCGCAAGTTCAACGAGGCGGCGGGACTCGGCAAGGCCGCGGATCGCATGCCCGAGTTCATGAAGTACGAGCCGCTCCCTCCCCACAACGTGGTTTGGAACGTGACCGACGAGGCCCTGGACTCGGTGTACGCTCGACTGGAAGCGAAGTAGAGGTGCGGCGTTCCTAGCATGATCAACGTCAAAGTACGGGCATACGCCACGCTGAGAGAGTACCTTCCCAAGGTGGGCCTGGGGGAGTCCGCTGAGGTTGGTGTGCCGCCAGAAGCGACGATCGAGACCCTCTTGGATAAGCTGGGTATTCCTCGGGCAGAGGTAAAGCTCTGCTACGTGGGCGGCCTGTACAGGGAGCAGGACTATGCGTTGCAGGAGGGCGACGAAGTCGCCCTCTTCCCTCCCGTCGGAGGCGGATAGCCCCTCGGGACAGTGGAACCACGGAGACACGGAGGGCACGGAGATTCGGCTTGTTATGTCCGTGCCCTCCGTGTCTCCGTGGTTCAGGACTCTTCTCTTCAGCCCCGAAGCAGCCCCAGGGCTCCGAGGGTACGCCGCACCTCCGCGACCTGATCCGGCTTCATTGGCTGCAGCGGCTTGCGCGCCCCTCCGGCTGGCCATCCGATCATCGCCATCGCCTCCTTGATGGGAGCCGGATGGTTCGCCGTGTACCACGACAGGATCATCTGCAGCAGGCTGTTCTGAATCCCACTGGCCCGTCGCGGGTCTCCCCCAGTTGCTTCCCGATAGATCTCCACCAGCGCCTCTGGGACCAGGTTGGAGGCGGCCAGGATCCCGCCGTCTGCGCCCATCGTCAACGCCTCGAAGAACATGTCGTCGTCGCCGTACAGCACCCGGAAGCCCTCTGGTGCCTCCTGGACCTTCTGGGCCATCATCGCGAGGTCACGGGTGCAATCCTTCAGCGCAACTACTCCGGGAAGTCCATATAGCTGACGCATCATGGCAGGAGTAAGATCCGTCCCCGTTCGGCCCGGGTTGTTGTAGACGACCAGCGGCAGTTCCGAGCCTGCGGCCACCTCCTGGAAGTACTCCACCACGCCGTCGATGGATGGGCGGATGAAGTACGGCGGCACCACGAGAGACGCATCCGCGCCGGCTTCCCGATACCGTCGTGCGAGGGTGACTGCTTGAGCGGTGTTAGGGTGAAAATCGCCCGCCATGATGGGCACACGTCCCGCGATGTGCTCGGCGGCCACGGCCACTGTCCGCAGCCGTTCTTCGTCCGTGAGATTGGTGAACTCCCCGCAGTTCCCCACGATCAGAAAACCGTGCACCCCTGCCTGGAGTTGTCTATCAATCAGCTGCCTGAGCCGCGCCTCGTCGACAGCACCCTTCTCGTCGAAGGGGGTAACCTGGGACGCGATGACCCCGTGAAAGTCGCACGCCATGTTTCAATCCCCTTTGTAAGATGATGATTTCAGGATCTCAAACAGAGAAAGCCGCTCCCCATGTGGAGAGCGGCCGTAACGATTCGCGGACTTTGCCCTTGGCTTCCCTACGCTGGCGTTATCCAGTTCAGGTTCGGAGGGTTGGTGGCGAAGCCACCTCTCAGCACGATGCTCCCCTAGCAGAGGCACTATTCAGTTGGCGCTGACAGCGTAGCATGAACTCACTTCGGGAGCAACTCCAGGAAGGCATGGTTCAGCAGTGGGGTCGCAGTGTGGGATGGGGAAGGGAGGGCGAAGCTCCTGCTGAGCCGCCTGTTTCCTACCGGCGTGGCGGCTCGCCGGGAGGCTCGCCCTCCCCCGACTGTCACCCCATCTTCCCGCCCTCCTGAGCCATGCCTACAGGAAGGCACCGGGGAACGCATCTTGCCGCTGGGAACTGACCCTCAAATCAAAGGAGGTTTTGAGATGTCTCAGTACAGTGGAAGCTCTGGAATGGGTTCTCAGTACAGTGGAAGCTCAAACATGGGGGTGGATGACATCACCTTTGACCTGGTGAGCATCCTATATCACTCCCTGGAGGGCGCCGCGACTTACGACAAGTACATCCAGGACGCCCAGGGGATTGGCGATAACAGCATTGTGCAGTTCTTTCAGGAAGTTCAGCGGGAAGAACAGCAGCGTGCGCAGCGGTGCCAACAGCTGCTGCAGCAGCATATGAGCCACCGGTCCGGAGGCATGGGAACGCAGCGCAGGGCCGCGTAGGCTGAAGGGCCGCGGGCTCAGCAGCCATAGCATCATCTGAATCAGCCAGAAGGAGCCGCTCCGAGCATCATCAGGAGCGGCTCCTTCCACTGCCAGGGCAGCCACTCCCGTCGGTTTCTTTCATCGAGACCTGGATCAGTCGCGGCGCGATCTACCGGAGCATATTACATGGTATCAGGACACATGATTGACAAGATATACAGATAAGATGTAGACAGGCCGGCGGTGGTGATATAGGCTACCAGTCAGTTTGTGTTAGGCTACCTGTCAGTCTATTTGAGGAGGGATCGCATGCAAATCGACCAGATGCTGTGCACGGCATGCGAAGAGTGCATAACCTACTGCCCTGTGCAGGCGATTGGGCTGGCGGATGGCCAGGTCCAGATCGACCTCGACGGGTGCGTGGAGTGCGGGACCTGCATCCGGTACGCCCCGTGTCCCGCGGATGCTATTCAGGAGTCTCCAGAGGCCGATATCTGGCCCAGAACGGTGAGGCGAGAGTTCAGCGACCCGGGTATCGCTCACCCGAGTACTCAGGGTTTCGGGCGCGGGACCGAAGAGTCCAAGACCAACGATGTCACGGGGCGCGTGAAGCGAGGCCGGATAGGCATGGGGATGGAGTTTGGGCGCCCCGGGATCGCGACCCGGCTGGGCGAACTGGAGAAGATGACGGTCGCTCTTGCAGGGGAGGGTGTCCGTTTCGAATCAAAGAATCCGGTTTTTGCCCTCCTCGCGGACTCATCTTCCGGCAGGATGAGGGATGACGTGAAGAACGAGCGGGTTCTTTCAGCCATCGTGGAGGTCGAATTCGAAGCCGCGGAGCTCCCGCGGATGATCGAGGTCGTCAAAGCGGTTGCGCGCACGCTCGACACGGTCTTCTCCTGGTGTCTGTTCACCCGTGTGGACGACGATGGCTCCATCTCGGTCCTCCCCGTCCTGCGAGACCTCGGTATCGCGGTACGACCGAACGCGAAGGTGAACATGGGTCTCGGCCGGCCGCTGGTCAACGACTAGCCTCGGACGTCGCTACCCCAGGACTCAGAACCCAGAACTTAGAACCGGGAGGATCGACATGACCCACTCACTGCATCGACAGGGCTCAGAGGAGTCCTTGAAGAACGATTTCGTGATGTATGCCCGTTGCTCGCGTGGCATCAATCTGGATGGGGCCGAGCCCAAGGTTCGCCGCATCGTGGACATCGTCTTCGACGAGGGCCCTACTAACGCGGGCGACAGCCCGCATCGCGCCACGATAGCCGATGGAAGCCTGACTCGGGAGAAGGCCCTCGAGTACCAGAAGAATACGCGCGGATTCATCAGTTGCTTCGCTGACCGCGAGAAGATGAAGAGGGTACTGGAGCGAATCAGGGACGAGGATCTCGGAATCTCCATAGTCGTCAGCGGCCTGATCGACGAAGTATTCGGGATCGCGGCCGAACTGGGCCTCAAGCCTCACACCGTCAACCTCTCCCTCGGCATCTGGGGGAAGAAGGAGCTGTTCCCAGACTCGGGCGCGCTGGAGCTTTCGACGATGTGCGGCCACGGGCTGGTGTCAGCAAACCTCGTCAAGCAGGCGATATCTGCCGTGAAGGCAGGCACGATGACCCCCGAGGAGGGCGCCAGGATGATCGGCAGGCCGTGCATCTGCGGGATTGTCAACCTGGGCGAGCCGAGGAGCTGCTGCGATCTTCCAGAGTCCAGGACAACCAATAGTAGTGACATAGAGCCTACTATTAACTATGCTAGCATCATGAGTATACATGACTCGAGGTCTTGTATACCGAGCCCATCGTAAGTCTCTCGGCGTCCCGTCCATCGCGATCAATCTGATCCAGGCGGGCAGACATGAATTCCCAGCTGCCG
>JAJYKO010000640.1 GCA_021788565.1 Chloroflexota bacterium | reverse complement strand
GCTTCAATGGACGACGCGATGAAGGCACTGGTGGACGTGGTGAAGTTCGTGCGAGAGAAGGGAAGGCCGAACGTGTTTGCCCAGATCAAGCTGCTGCTAACCAGCCGCTTAGGGAACTTCGACGAGCAAGCTTACGGCTTCGCAAAATTCAAGGACTTCGTCCGAGAAGCTGAGCGTAGGGGGCTGGTGAAGACCACGACGGTGGGATTGATCGACCGTGCCTACCTTCCCTGGGAGGCGGTCGAGGAGGGGGTGCCTGCCGTTGGCACCACGAACACGGATGGGGCCGAGGCTGAACTTGGCCTGGGGGTTGGCCACGAGGGAAATGGGGCTCTATCGTCGACAGTGCATCGCCTCGCGGCGAATGAGGAGACGCTAAAGACCCTGGCTTGCTTCGTCGACAAGCTGGAGGAGAGCAGCCCCTTCATGTCTTTCAACTACATCGTCGGCCGCACGTACGAGAGCCGCGTGCTGCCACTTACTACATCCGAAATTTCCTCGCTGCTGGACGAGGCTATCCAGAGCGGGCTGTTCTTGATAGACTCCCGCACCATCCTGGACAGGGCCACGGGCGAGTATCGGGATATCAACATCTTCCGCCTTAACCGGCAACACCCCACGGTGGCCGAAGCCCTCAAGACGGCGACCAAGCCGACGGTAGGTCTGAGGGACGAGTAGACCGTGGAGTTAATCCTGGCATCCGAGTCCCCCCGCCGAGAGATGCTGCTGCGACAGATCGGTCTGAACTTTCAGGTAGAGGCCAGCGGAGCGGATGAGAACGTCCCCGAGGGCTCGTCCGCGCGAGACCTGGCGGAGAGACTAGCCCTAGACAAGGCATGCCTGGTTGCGTCGCATCGGGACTCAGGGCTTGTCATAGGAGCCGACACCGTGGTGGTGCTGGATGGCCGGTCTCTCGGGAAACCCGCCGATGGGGCCGAAGCCGCGGAGATGCTGCGGGCGCTGAGCGGGCGTGAGCACCAGGTGATCACCGGAATCGCCGTGGTGAACGCCTCCAACGGCCAGACCAGATCCGACGCCGTGGTAACGGGGGTCAAGTTCGCGCCCCTGAGCGAGGACGTGATCGGTCGATACGTCGCCACCGGTGAGCCGATGGACAAGGCGGGCGGCTACGGTATCCAGGGTTTCGGCGCCCTGCTGATCGAGAGAATAGACGGCTGCTACTTCAACGTGGTCGGTCTACCTCTGCGACGACTTGCCGAGCTGCTGGCGGAATTCGGCTACGACGCCCTCAGTCCTCATAGCCCAATACGTGTTGACGGCCCGGCGGGGCGCGGGTAGACTAAGGCTCACCCTTTATCCACGACTCGCGAGACGTTGACATGGCCGAATCCTCCCGTGAGCCCATTACCGATTTCCGCCCCAAACCGAAGCGCTCCCTCGTGCCGTGGACTCGGTTCCGACAGTGGCGGGACGAGCGCTTCGAACGAGAGAAAGCGGAACTGACGCTTTACCTGCAGGCCGCGACGCCCATCGCAATACGAGCGGAAGAAGAGTACGCGGCGTGGCGCGAAGCAGTGTCCGAACCCGTTCAAAATTCACAGAAGGCAGCCAATGCGTCAGCCACCTTCTGGTGGCGCGTTACAGAGGGGCTGACCCGGTTCCGAGAACTCTCCCCTCCGGAGAGTGCAAAGCGCTACCACAAGCTGTTCGGAGAGGCCATGCAGAGCGCGAGCCTGGGCTCAGAAGCAGCGAAGAACGGGTTCCGCGCCAACAAGAGCTACGAAGTGAGCAGGGGGCTTGGCTTTCTCGACCAATATGTAGAGTCGATGAAGAAGGCTGAGCTGGAGATGGGGCGGCTGGTGGTCAAATACTGCTTGCTGGAAACCGAGTAGATTAAGGGAGTAGCCAGGGCCTCGCGCACGCGCAAAGGTGCGGCCACGCGCTCATTACAGCAGGTCGAGTAGCTCGCGCAGGGAATGGATCGTGGACACCGGCATGGGAGCCAATCCGTCACGGTCGATGAGAATCGCGTCTATGCCGGCCCCACGAGCGCCCAGCACGTCGGCCCGATAGTCATCCCCCACGTGGACGGCGCGCTCCGGGCTCACACGCGCCCTGGAAAGCGCGACCTCGAAGATACGCCTGTCCGGCTTCTCCATCCCCGTGGCAGCCGAGGCGAGAATGAAGTCCACATGGGCCGCAAGTCCCAGCCCGCGACATAGGAGCAAGAGCCTGGAATCCCAGTTGGAAACCACGCCCAACCGATAGCCACGCTTCCGCAGCTCGACCAGCACGTCTGTCGCCTCCGGAAAGAGTTCCCAGCTTCCTGACCAGCCAAATGCCTCCCACAGACCTTCCAGGAAATCTTCCCTCCCCTCGACCATGCCGAGCCGCGTGAACAGGTGGGCGTTGAAGTCGGCCCACCATCGTTTGGTGATTTCGTCAGAGGTGTTGAAGGACGTCGTCTGAGAAGCCTCGGAAGCCCGCAACTCCGTCCACTGCTCGCTCATGGCCGCTGAGATCTGATCGTCAGTCGCGGTCCCCCCGCAGCGCCGGCACACATCGGCGTAAATGCCAGCTATGGATGGGCGAGCGTGAAGGAGGGTGCCCTGCGCGTCCAGGAACACCGCATCGTACTTTCGCACGACCTCAACTGCCACGAACGACGGCTCTCTGCGCTAGCAGCCTACTGGCGAAAACGAGGACGCGAGTGGCGATCCACACGGAAACGGCAACGGCCACGGCGCCGGCCACGGGCTGCCCCAGTATGAGAAAAAGTGGCTGGCGCACGGAGAGGTGCCACACCAACAACAGCCAGCCGAGCCACAGCGGCAAGCGAAGCAACCGCTCCAGCAGGTCCACGAAGTAGATGTTCATTGGCAGTCTAGGAGGAGCGAGGACGCTCAGGGCGGCAAGCACGACTACGGTGGCGGCGCCGACCCACCAACCCGGCGACCAGGCGAGGAGTATCACCTCCAACGGCCAGAAGACCGCCGCGACGGCGACTGGCAACCGACTCCAGAGTCGCTGGTCTGCGATGAGCTGCTTCTGCATGTCTCGCGGGGAGTAGGTAATCACGGGAGCATTGTAGCACGGGTCGCAGCATGGCCAAAAGCGATGCAGATAGGATCCATCGGTCGACTATTCCCGATCGGAGTCGTCGGGATAGATTTCCTCGTCGATGTCGGCCAACTCCGCCAGTTCGTCGTCCCAGGCCCCGGCCTCCATCAGGTCCTCGGCCGTCCAGGTACTAAGACCTGGAACAATCTCCTCCACCCCATCCCGAGTCCGGAGAAGGCTAGGGTGCTTGCGGCGTTTACGCCTGAGTGTGCTGATTGGAGAATCGGTTTCGCTCAACTTAAGTGTCCTTGCATAGGCTATTCGGTCGCAGGAGCCAGCCACAACCGGATGAACAGGCACAATCAACTGCAGGCAAGCTCACTGTTGTGCAAACTGCACTAAGTGTGCCATCGTCTTGTACAACAAGCTAATAGCCGTTGATTCTAGTTCACGTCAAATGTCAGCCGGTTGGGTATTGACAAACAGAGCATGGTGTGCATACACTAATATCACCCTAGCGCTGGGGCTGACCATCACCAATACGCCACCGAGCAAGGAGGGAAAGAGGTGATCGCCAGTAGAATGCTTTATGGAGTCTGGCAGGTTGACAGATAAGGCCCTGCGCGGGTCTGCATGCTGGGGCCTGTACAGGGCAAGCACCGAACTCAGGCGTATCCCGACTTCCTGAGACCAGGTCACAGACGGCGCACAGCGCCGAAAGGCTGACTAGAACAGGTCGAACTTGAGATCGTACGGGTGCGCGCTGGGGATAAGAAGATGAGTAAAAGGGCCGCGGTTAGCGCCGCGGCCCTCGCCATTTTCCTGGACCCGCTACCAACCCGTGGCGTAGCCGTCGCGCCGCGGATCTGACCCCCCGATCAGGACACCGGTCTCGGGATCCATCAGCACGGCACTCACACTACCGAACGCTCGCGGCGGCGCCATCTTTGTTAAGTGTCCCTTCTCCTGGAGTCCTTCTATCGTTTCTGTCGTGAAGCCACTCTCCAGGCGGAGATTGTATGGATCGGTGATCTCGCCAGGCAGCCCGCCGGGAGTTGACGACCAGCGCGGAGCCTCTATGGCTTCCTGCAGGCTCATTCCGTGATCAACCAGATTGGAGATGACCTGGAAGTTCACCTGCACCTGATCGTCGGCACCGGGCGTGCCTCCCACCAGGAATGGACGGCCATCCCTGACCATCATGAAGGTATTCAGCGTGTGAATGGTCCGCTTGCCGGGCTCCAGGGCATTGGGATGAGCCGGATCGAGGAAGAAGCCCGCCAGTCGGTC